>NZ_JBYISA010000029.1:0-89732 GCF_057708345.1 Streptomyces sp. bgisy130 | reverse complement strand
GCACGCCGTGTCCACGGTCACCGCCGGGCCCTCAAGGCCAAACGTGTACGACACCCGGCCCGACACCACACTCGCCGCATTACCCGTACCGATATAACCCCCCGAATCCTCCTCACCCGACGCCACCAACAACCCCGCATAATCCTGACCATTCGTCCCCGCAAACACCCCCGTCCGGGACCCCCGAAGCGACCCCGGAACAATCCCCGCCCGCTCAAACGCCTCCCACGACACCTCCAACAACAACCGCTGCTGCGGATCCATCGCCACCGCCTCACGCGGCGAAATCCCAAAAAACCCAGGATCGAACTCATCAACCCCCGGCAAAAACCCACCCTCACGAGTCGACACCCTCCCCGGCACACCCGGCTCCGGGTCATACAACCCCTCAACATCCCAACCACGATCCACCGGGAACGGCACCACACCATCCCCACCCTCAGCCAGCAACCCCCACAACTCCTCCGGCGACCCCACCCCACCCGGGAACCGACAACTCATCGCCACAATCGCCACCGGCTCGTCATACTCCCCCTGCCCCGCCGACACGACAGCCGGCACCACCACAGACCCGTCGTCAGCAGTCGTGCCGGACAACTCGGCGAGCAGGAAGTCCGCGAGCACCGCGCAGGTCGGGTAGTCGAAGACGAGGGTGGCGGGCAGCCGCAGTCCGGTGGCCGCATTCAGCTGGTTCCGCAATTCCACAGCGGTGAGTGAGTCGACGCCGAGCCCCCGGAAATCGCGTGTGGGCTCGACCTGCTCGGGCCCCGGGTGACCAAGGACCAGCGCCGCTTGAGCACGGACCAACTCCAAGAGCACTTCCTGCCGCTCATCCTGCGACAAAGAGGAAAGCCGGGACCGCAAGACATCCGACGGATCCTTTTCAGCCGAAGAGGAAACAGCCGCACGCCGAGAACCTCCCCCCAGAAGACCTCGCAACAAAGGAGGAACAGCATCCGCAGAATGCTGCCCCCGCAACATCGCATGATTCAACTGAACCGGAACAACCACAGGAACCGCGGTACGCCGAGCGGCATCGAACGCCTCCACACCCCGCCCCACAGTGAAAGGCACAATCCCGCCGCGCGCCATACGCTGCAAGTCACCTTCGCTCAAATCACCCGTCATACCCGCGTCCGGAGACCACGCCCCCCACGCCAAGGACTTCGTCGCCAAACCAGACCCACTACGCCGGCACGCAAAAGCATCCACAAACGCATTCGCCGCCGCATAATTGGCCTGCCCGGCGCTGCCAAACGTCCCCGCCACCGACGAGAACACCACAAACTCCGCCAGATCCTCACCCCGAGTCAGCTCGTCCAGGAACATCAGCGCATCCACCTTCGGCGCCAGCACCCGGTCCAGCCTCTCCGACGACAGCGAGGACACCACACCGTCATCCAGCACACCGGCCGCATGCACCACCGCGGTCAGCGGGTGCTCCCGCGACACCGAGCCCAACAACCCACGCAACGCCTCACGATCGGCAACATCGCAGGCAGCGACAGTGACCTCAGCGCCCAGTGCCGCCAGTTCTTCACACAGCGCCTCGGCGCCCGGGGCCTGGAGCCCACGGCGGCTGACCAACAGCAGACGGCGCACCCCCTGCTCGGCCACCAGATGCCGCGCCACCAGCGCACCCAGACCACCCGTACCACCCGTGACCAGGACCGTCCCCTCCAAGTCGAGGGGAACCGGCATCGTCAGCACCACCTTGCCCACATGCCGGGCCTGACTCAGATACCGGAACGCCTCCGGAGCCTTGCGCACATCCCACGCCGTCACCGGCAACGGCTCCAGCACACCCCGCTCGAACAGGTCGAGGAGCACGGCCAGCATCTCCCCGATCCGCTCAGGACCGGCCTCCCACAGATCGAACGCCTGGTAACGCACACCCTCGTGCTCCACGGCCACCCGCGCCGGCTCACGGACATCGGTCTTGCCCATCTCCAGGAACCGCCCGCCCCGCGGCAGCAACCGCAGCGAGGCATCCACGAACTCCCGCGCCAGGGAATCCAGCACCACATCCACACCCCGGCCGGCCGTCTCCGCCAGGAAGGACCGCTCAAAGTCCAGGTCGCGGGACGAGGCGAGATGGGCCTCGTCCAGCCCCGCGCTCCGCAGGGTCTCCCACTTCCCCGGACTCGCGGTACCGAACACCTCCGCACCCAGATGCCGCGCCAACTGCACCGCGGCCATCCCCACACCACCCGCGGCGGCATGCACCAGCACCGACTCGCCCGCCTGGAGCTCCCCCAGGTCCACCAACGCGTAATACGCCGTCAAAAACACCACCGGAACCGACGCCGCCTGCGCGAACGACCACCCCTCCGGAATCCGGATCACCATGCGCTCATCAGCCACCGCCACCGGACCAAAGGCACCCGGGAACAACCCCATCACCCGATCCCCCGGAGCAAAACCGACCACACCCGGACCGGTCTCCGTGACCACCCCCGCGCCCTCAAGGCCCAATGATCCCGGGTCACCCGGATACGTCCCGAGGACGTTCAGCACATCGCGGAAGTTCACCCCGGCGGACCGCACCGCGATACGTACCTGGCCGGCACCCAATTCATTATTCGCCTCGGGGCGCTTCACCAGGCGCAAGCTC
This sequence comes from Streptomyces sp. bgisy130, assembly GCF_057708345.1. Lineage (NCBI taxonomy): Bacteria > Bacillati > Actinomycetota > Actinomycetes > Kitasatosporales > Streptomycetaceae > Streptomyces > Streptomyces sp. bgisy130. Next base: position 87,118 of record NZ_JBYISA010000029.1, on the reverse strand, counting down.
TCCAACCCGTGCTCGTCGGGGTTGTCGAGACACCACGCGTCGTGCGACCGGTCCGGCATCGGCAGTTCGTCCCGCCGGATGTTCGAACTCAGCCTCGGCAGATAGGCCGTACCCGTCCTCAGGGCGAGTTCGAGTTCTCCGGTGGCAAGGGCGGTCGGCAGTGCCGCCAGCGAGGCTTTTGTCCCGTCCACGTCCACGAGGACGAATCGATCCGGGTGTTCTACGCGTGCGGCTCGGACGAGTCCCCAGACCATGGCCTGCGCGGGTTCTGGCTGTGGCAACTCCGCCGGGACGGCGTTCCGCGTCACCACCACGAGTCGTGCGGCGGAGTAGCGCTCGGAGTCCGTCCATTGCTGTATGCAGGACAGCGCCCGATACGTTGCGGCCCGTGCGGCCGCAGGAGTTCCGGCGGATTCTTCAGTGGCTTCATCGAGCCGCAGCACGATGTACGGGGGAATGTCTTCGACCGGTGCAGCGCCGAGGTCATTGAGATCAGCGAGCTCAACGGCGTCCGCGGTCGTCTCGGGCGCCGGAATCCAGTCGACCCTGTGCAGCGCGTCGGCGTGGGTGGTGCCCTGCCAGGCACGGTTGAACATCTCAGCGGACATTGGCCGGCGGGTGAGGGAATCGATTTCCGCCACCGGCTGTCCGACAGCATCCGCCAGCTTCAGCGAAAGGCCGCCGTCCGTAGACGCTGAAATGCATGCCCGGAGCACGGTGGCTCCTGAGGCGTACAGCTTCACGCCCTGCCAGGAAAGCGGCAGCTGTGCGAGTACGGAATTCCCGTCCGCTCCGAGCTCCGGCGCATGAAGGACGGTGTCCAGCAACGCGGGGTGCAGGCCGAATGACGATGCCTCGGTAGCTTCGGGGAGCTCCACCGTGGCGAAGAGATCGGCCTCACGCCGCCATACGGCTCGCAGGCCGCGAAAGGCAGGACCATATTCGACCCCGGCGTCGGCGAACGCCTGGTACAGGCCGTCCACGGGGACAGGCTGCGCTCCTTCCGGGGGCCAGACGGCAAAATCGAAAGTTTCCCGGTGACCGGCCGCTCCGAGCAGACCCGTGGCGTGCCGGATCCAGGCTCCTTCCGCGACACCGGTGCTCCCGATGCGGCAGGAGTGGATGGTGAGTGCGCGGGCGCCGTGGAGGTCCGGCTCCTGAATGCGCATTTGCAGCTGGACGGTTTCATGCGCCGGGAGCACCAGGGGGGCTTCGATGGCCAGCGACTCGATGTGGTCGCAACCGGCCTGGTCCGCAGCGCGGAGCGCGAGTTCCAGGAAGGCCGTGCCGGGCACGAGGGTTGTCCCGTCGATGACATGGTCCCCCAGCCACGGGTGCTGCTGCACGGAGAGCCGGCCGGTGAAGACGACGGAGTGGGAATCGGCGAGCGTCATGGTGGCCGCGAGCAGTGGGTGCTCGGCGGCTTGCAGTCCGGCCGATCCGAGGTTTGTGGCGTCGGTGTGGGCGAGCTCGAGCCAGTAACGCTGGTGCTGGAAGGCGTAGGTCGGCAGATCGACGTGGCGGGCGCTGGTGTCGGCGAAGAGTGTGGCCCACTGGACTGGGACACCGTGGGCGTAGGCGTGGCCGAGAGCGGTCAGGAGGCCGGTCGCCGCGGGCCGGTCCTTGCGCAGGGCGGGCACGAGGAGGTGGTCGGATCCGGTCAGGCAGTCCTGTGCCATGGCGGTCAAGGTGCCGTCCGGCCCGATCTCCAGGAACCGGGTGACCTCGTGCTCCTCCAACCACCGGATACCGTCGGCGAAACGGACAGCCTCGCGGACATGCCGCACCCAGTAATCGGGGGACGTGAGATCCTCCGCCGTAGCGAGAGCACCGGTCACATTCGAGACCACCGGGATACGCGGCTCCGCATACACCACGCTCTCCGCCACCGCCCGGAAATCATCCAGCATCGGCTCCATCAACGGCGAGTGGAAGGCATGACTCACCCGCAGCCGCTTCACCTTCCGGCCCTCGGACTCGAAACGCCCGGCGACCTCCGCGACCGCGGACTCCTCACCGGCTATCACGACCGACTTCGGGCCGTTCACCGCGGCGATGCTCACCCGCTGTTCATGGCCTTCCAGCAGCGGCAGTACCTCGTTCTCGGCGGCTTGGAGGGAGACCATCGCGCCACCCGCCGGCAACGCCTGCATCAACCGACCACGCGCCGCCACCAGACGACACGCATCCTCCAGCGACAAAACGCCCGCCACATGTGCAGCTACCAACTCACCGATGGAATGGCCCACCAGGTAGTCGGGCCGGACACCGAACGACTCCACCAACCGGAACAACGCCACCTCAACGGCGAACAACGCCGGTTGGGTATATCCCGTCTGATTCAGCACCTCGCCATCGGCATCCTCGCCGAACACCACACCCCGCAGCGGCAACTCCAACTCACCATCGAAGTACGCACAGACCGCATCAAAAGCATCCGCGAAAACCGGGAAGGTGTCGTACAACTCCCGGCCCATTCCAAGACGCTGCGCACCCTGCCCCGTGAACAGGAAGGCAAGGGCGCCTGCGGATGTGGCCATGCCCTGGGGCATGTTCCCCTGCGGTTCGCCCCGGCCGAGCGCATTCAAGCCGTCCAGCAGCGTTTCCCGGTCCTCGCCGAGCACGACGGCGCGGTGTTCGAAGGTCGATCGGGTGGTGGCGAGCGACCGTCCCACATCCCGCAGGCCCAGTTCGGGCCGGGCGTTCATGTGCGCCGACAACCGCTCGGCCTGCGACCTCAGTGCCGCCTCGCTACGTCCGGACAGTACCCAGGGCACCAGGGCCGGTCCGGATGCCCGGGAGGGTGCATCCTGCGGTTCGTCCACCGGGGGCTGTTCGATCACCACATGTGCGTTGGTGCCACTCACACCGAATGACGACACACCTGCCCGGCGGGGCCGGTCGCCCGCCGGCCACGCCACGTCCTCGGCCAGCAGCCGTACGCTGCCCGCCGACCAGTCCACATGCGATGACGGCTCATCCGCGTACAACGTCCTTGGCAGAACGCCGTGTTGGAGGGCCAGCACCATCTTGATGACTCCGGCCACGCCGGCCGCCACTTGGGTGTGACCGATGTTCGACTTCACCGAACCCAGCCACAACGGCCGGTCCTCGTCGCGGTCCTGACCGTACGTCGCCATCAGGGCCTGCGCCTCGATCGGGTCGCCGAGCGACGTACCGGTGCCATGCCCCTCGACCGCATCCACGTCCGAGGCCGAAAGACCCGCGCCGGCCAGCGCCTGTCGGATCACCCGCTGCTGGGAGGGGCCATTCGGCGCGGTCAGACCGTTTGACGCACCGTCCTGGTTCACCGCACTGCCACGCACCACGGCCAGTACCCGGTGGCCGTTCCGGCGGGCATCCGAGAGTCGCTCCACCACGAGGACGCCGGCGCCCTCACCCCAACTGGTGCCGTCCGCGGCCTCCGCGAACGCCTTGCAGCGAGCGTCCGCGGCGAGGCCGCGCTGCCTGCTGAACGCGATGAATGCCCCCGGAGTCGACATCACGGTGACACCACCGGCCAGGGCGAGGTCGCAGTCGCCCGAGCGCAGGGACTGGACCGCCAGGTGCAAGGAGACCAGCGAGGACGAGCACGCCGTGTCCACGGTCACCGCAGGGCCCTCAAGACCCAGCGCATACGCTACGCGGCCCGAGACCACAGCACCGGAGCTTCCGGTGAGCAGGTGGCCCTGGAGGTCGTCGGGCATTTCGCCGGCGCCCGACCCGTAGCCCTGGTAGCCGCAGCCCACGAAGAGACCGCTGCGGCTGCCTCGTAGTGACAGCGGAGCGATTCCGGCCTGTTCGACGGCCTCCCAGGAGACCTCCAGCAACATCCGCTGCTGGGGGTCCATGGCCAGGGCTTCGCGTGGTGAGATGCCGAAGAAGCCGGGGTCGAAATCGCCGGCGCTCCGGACGAAACCGCCCTCGTTTACGTAACTGGTCCCCGGACGGACGTAGTTGGGGTCATAGACGGCATCGATGTTCCAGCCACGGTCCTCGGGGAAGGGCGTAATGGCGTCGCCGCCGTCGACGATCAGCTTCCAGAGGTCGTCGGGTGACCGTACGTCTCCGGGGTAGCGGCAGCCCATTCCCACAATGGCGATCGGCTCCCCGTCTTCCTGTACGGGGTACGCGAGTGCGGCCGTGTGCTGTTCCCCGAGGTCTCCCAGCAGTTCGGCCCGCAGATGACGCGCGAGTGCCAGCGGCGTCGGGTGGTCGAAGGCGAGCGTCGGGGACATCGGCAGGGCAACCGTCGCGGACAAGGTGTTGCGCAGGTCGACCGCGGTGAGGGAATCGACGCCGAGTTCCTGGAAAGTCCGTGCGGCGTCGACGGATTCGGGGCCCGGGTAGCCCAGCACGGTGGCGGTGGTCTGCCGCACCAGGCGGAGCAGGTGATGTTCCTGTTCAGCCGGGGTACGCAGCGCTGCGAGGAGGCTGCGGACGCCCTCGGTCCCGGTGTCCTGGCCGGAGTTCCGGGCGGCGGCTTCGGGCAGCTTGCTGAAGAGCGCGCTGCGGCCCGCGGGGAACAGGGCCCAGTCGATATCGGCGATGACGAGGTGTGTGTCGTCGTGGTGGAGTGCCTGGTGCAAGGCGACGAGCGCGGTTTCCGGCTCCATGGGCGGCAGGCCCGACCGGCTGAGTTTGGCGCGCAGGGTGGGGTCGGCGGCCATCCCCTCGTGCGCCCAGGGGCCCCAGGCGATGCTGGTCGCCGGCAGACCCTCGCCGCGCCGGTGCTGGGCAAGTGCGTCCAGGTACGCGTTGGCCGCCGCGTAGTTCGCCTGGCCGGCTGCTCCAAGAGCGCCGGCGATGGAGGAGAACAGCACAAACGCGGTCAGGTCGTGTGCGCGGGTCAGCTCGTGGAGGTTGGCCGCGGCCTCGGTCTTGGGGCGGAGCACGGTGGCGAACCGCTCGGCGTCCATGCCGGCCAGCGTGCCGTCGTCGAGGACGCCTGCCGTGTGGAAGACGCTGGTCAGCGGCTGGTCTTCGGGGACGGAGGCGAGAAGCTGTGCCAGTGCGCCGCGGTCTGCGGGGTCGCAGGCGGCGAGCGTGACCCGGGTGCCGTGGGCGGCGAGCTCGGCGACGAGGTCCTGGGCTCCTGGTGCGTCGGGGCCCCGCCTGCTGACGAGCAGCAGATGTTCGGCGCCGTCGTGGGCCAGTTGGCGGGCGAGGGCGGAGCCGATGGTGCCGGTGCCGCCGGTGATCAGCGTGGTGCCGGACGGGGCCCAGGCGGGCCCGCGGGACTGTTCGGGGCGGGCGGGCCGGATCAGCCTGCGGGCGAACAGGCCGGAGGCACGGATGGCGAACTCATTGCCGTTCTCGCTGTCGTGGCCAGGGGCGTTGAGCACCGCACACAGTCGGTCCAGGGCGCGGCCGTCGAGATGTTCCGGCAGGTCGACGAGGCCGGTCCAGTGGTCGGGGTGTTCGATGGCCGCGGTTCGGCCGAGGCCCCAGAGGGCGGCCTGCGAAGGGGTGCTGAGCCGGTCGGAGCGGCCGGTGCTGACGGCGCCCCGGGTTGCGGTCCACAGCCGGACGGGGGCGTCGGCGCGGAGGAGCGCCTGGAGGAGCGCAGCGGTCAGGACGAGGGCGGCGGGGGCGTCGGGGTGGTGGGGGTCGCGGGCGGTGCCGAGGCCGAGGAGGGAGAGGACGTTGATCTCGTCCGGTTCGCGGTCCCGGTCGCGGGTCTCCTCGATCCGTTGCGCGATGTGGTCGGGTCCGGCGTCCGGCGACAGGCTCACGGTCGTGACGGTCGTGCCGTGTCCGGCCAGCGCGGTGGTGAGGGCGTCGGCGACGGGCTGATGGTGCTCCGGGTCCGTGGTGGGGACGACGAGCAGCCAGTGGGCCGGTGCGGTCGTGGCGGGGCGGGGGGTGACCGGGTCCCACTGCTCTGCGTAGCGCCAGGTCCGGGCGGTGGAGTGCTGTTGCTGGTCGCGGTGGAATGCCGCGAGTGCGGGGACGACCGGTTCGAGGAGGGAGTGGTCAAGGCGGAGGCTGTCGGCGAGTTCCGGCACGTTCTGCCGCTCGACGGCGGTCCAGAAAGCGGAGTCGGCCGGCCGGCTGTCGGGGGCATCCTCGGGTGCCGTGGCGTTGAGCCAGTAGCGGGTGCGTTGAAAGGCGTAGGTGGGCAGGTCGACGCGGTGCGCGCCGGGCAGCAGGGCGGCCCAGTCGAGGGGGGCACCGGCGGCGTGGAGCCTGCCGATCGCGGTGAGCAGGCTTGCGGCCTCGGGGGTGTCCTTGCGGAGGAGGGGTGTCAGCAGCCGGTCGCCGTCGGGCAGACAGGCCGCGGCCATCGCGGTCAGGGTGCCGTCGGGGCCGAGCTCGACGAGCCGGGTGACGTTGCGCTCGGCGAGGGCACCTACGCCGTCGGCGAAGCGTACGCTCTGGCGGGCGTGGCGCACCCAGTAGTCGGGGCTGCAGAGTTCGTGGGGCGTGGCGAGGCGGCCGGTGACATTGGAGACGAGGGGGATCTGCGGCTGCTGGTAGGTCAGGTCGCGGGCCGTGGCCCGCAGCTCTTCCAGCATGGGCTCCATGAGCGGCGAGTGGAAGGCGTGGCTGACCCGCAGTCGGGAGACCTTGCGCCGCAGGTCTCGGAAGTGGTCGGCGATGAGGTCCACGGTTGCTTCGTCACCTGCGATGACGGTGGTTTCGGGGCCGTTGACCGCCGCGATGCCCACTCGGTCACCGGTGTCGGCCAGCAGCGGCAGCACCTCGGCTTCGGCTGCCTGGAGGGAGACCATGGCGCCGCCGGGCGGGAGGGACTGCATCAGCCGTCCGCGGGCCGCCACCAGTCGGCAGGCGTCCTGAAGGGACAGCACCGCGGCGGTGTGCGCGGCCGCGAGTTCACCGATCGAGTGGCCCATCATGAAGTCGGGCTTGACGCCCCACGAGGTGAGGAGCCGGAAGAGGGCCACTTCGAAGGCGAAGAGCGCAGGCTGGGTGTGCGCTGTTTGGTCCAGCGCAGCCGCGTCGTCGCCGAAGACGCTGGCGCGCAGCGGCCGGTCGAGCTCCCTGTCGAGGTGCTCGCAGACGGTGTCGAAGGCGTCCCTGAAGGCGGGGAACGCCTCGTACAGCTCACGGCCCATGCCAAGGCGCTGTGCGCCCTGGCCGGTGAACAGGAACGCGGTCTTGCCGCGTACGGGTGAGCCGGTCACCGCCTCTGCGGCGACCGGGCCATCCTCGGCCAGTGCGGTCAGCCGGCTCCGCAGCTCGGCCAGGTCCGTGCCGAGCAGCACCGCGCGGTGTTCGAAGGCCGACCGGCTGGTGGCGAGCGAGTAGGCCAGATCGTGCGGGTCCAGGTCGGTGTGGGTGTCCAGGTGCGACAGCAGCCGGCCGGCTTGTGCCCGCAGCGCGTCCTCGCTGCGGGCGGAGAGCACCCACGGGATGTGCGGGAGGCGTGCTGGGGCGTCGTGGGAGGCGGCGGCTTCGGTGGCCTGTTCGCGGTGGTCCGGTGCCTGTTCGTGGTCGTCCGGTGCCTGTTCGCGGTGGTCCGGGACCTGTTCCAGGATGGTGTGGGCGTTGGTGCCGCTGATGCTGAACGAGGAGACGGCGGCGCGGCGCGGCCGGGCGACGTCCGGCCAGGCGACGGGCTCGGTCAGCAGCCGGACATTGCCCGCCGACCAGTCCACGTGGGTGGAAGGCTGGGTGGTGTGCAGGCTTTGCGGCAGGACGCCATGCCGCAGGGCGAGCACCATCTTGATCACGCCGGCCACGCCTGCGGCCGCCTGGGTGTGCCCGATGTTGGACTTCACCGAACCCAGCCACAACGGCCGGTCGGCCGGGCGGTCCTGGCCGTAGGTGGCGAGCAGCGCCTGTGCCTCGATCGGGTCGCCCAGCGTCGTACCAGTGCCATGTGCCTCGACGGCGTCCACGTCGGCGGCGGACAGCCCGGCGCCGGTGAGCGCAGAACGGATCACACGTTGTTGTGCGGGCCCGTTGGGGGCGGTGAGGCCATTGGACGCGCCGTCCTGGTTGAGGGCGCTGCCACGTACCAGGGCCAGCACGGGATGGCCGTTGCGCCGGGCGTCGGAGAGCCGTTCGACGAGCAGCATCCCGGCGCCTTCGCCCCAGCCCGTTCCGTCGGCGTCGTCGGAGAACGGCTTGCACCGGCCGTCGCGGGCGAGTCCGCCCTGCCGGCCGAACTCGACGAAGGCGGCGGGGGTGGACATGATCGCGACGCCGCCCGCAAGGGCGAGATCGCATTCGCCGGCCCGGAGGGACTGAGCGGCGAGGTGCAGGGTGACCAGCGAGGAGGAGCAGGCGGTGTCCACGGTGACGGCGGGGCCTTCGAGGCCCAGAACGTAGGCGACCCGGCCCGAGACGACGCTGCCCGTGGTGCCGGTGAGGATGTGCCCTTCGGCGCCCTCGGGGATGTTGCCGCGCAGACCGGAGCCGTACTCCTGATTGCTGCATCCGGCGAAGACCGCTGTCCTGCTGCCGCGCAGCGTCTTCGGGTCGATCCCCGCCCTCTCCAGTGCCTCCCAGGACACCTCCAGGAGCAGCCGCTGCTGCGGGTCGGTGGCCAGTGCCTCGCGGGGGCTCATCCCGAAGAACTGCGGATCGAATTCATCGGCGGTGTGGACGAAGCCGCCGCGGGTGGTCGCCACATCGAGTGCGCTCGGGTCCCAGCCCCGGTCGGCGGGGAACTCCGACAGTGCATCGACGCCCCCGGCAAGCAGCTGCCAGTACTCCTCGGGTGTCTGCACACCTCCGGGGAAGCGACAGCTCATGGCGACGATGGCGAGGGGTTCACCCGCTGCATCGACCAGCTGCTGGTTCTGTTTGCGCAGCCGGTCGTTCTCCCGCAGCGAGGCCCGGAGGGCTTCGACGATCTGATCCGCGGACATGGCCATTGGTCAGCTCTCCATCATTCCGGCTTCGTCAGGTGTGGCTTCGTCGGCGGTGCTCAGCCGTCGGCTGCGCCGAAGGCGAGGCGCACCAGGTCGTCGACTTCCATGCTTTCGATGGCGTCGGGGGCGGCGTCGGCCCCGAGCTCGCGGTCCGCGTGCGCGGTCACCGGCTCCGCCAGTGCCAGCAGAGCATCAAGGAGCCCGGCCGCCCGCAGGCGTTCGAGGGGGATGGCGGCCAGTGCCTGCCGTACCCCTGCTTCGTCCTCGGGGGTGGGGGCTTCCCCCACGGGCGGGCCGGGGGCGAGTGTCGTGCAGAGGTGTTCGGCGAGGGCCAGCGGCGTGGGGTGGTCGAAGACGAGGGTGGCGGGCAGCAGGGCTCCGGTCGCGGTGCCGAGCCGGTTGCGCAGCTCCACCGCGGTCAGCGAGTCGAAGCCGAGGTCCTTGAAGGACTGCTGGTCACCGACCTCGGCCGCGGAGGCGTGGCCGAGTACGGCGGCGACCTGGGTGCACACCACGTCGAGCAGGGCATGGTGTGCCTCGTCGCGGTTCAGTGTGGCGAGCGTACGGGCCAGTGTCTCGGCGGGGCCCGTTCCGGCCGGTGCCGCCGGGTCCTCGGCCGCCGTCCGGCGGGGCGCGGTCGGCAGGAGTCCGCTCAGCAGCGGCGGGACGGGCCCGCCCGAGGCCAGGGCACTGGGATCGACCAGCATCGGCAGCAGGGCTGCCTCGGGCCGGCCGAGTGCCGCGTCGTAGAGGGCGAGTCCGCGGTCGGGGGGCAGGGCGGGCAGTCCCGCGCGTGCCATGCGTTGCCGATCGGCTTCCGTGAGTCCGCTGGTCATGCCCGTCGTCCGGGACCACGGTCCCCAGGCGAGCGAGGTGGCGGGCAGCCCGGCGGCCCTGCGCTCGGCGGCGAAGGTATCGCAGAAGGCGTTGGCGGCGGCGTAGTTGGCCTGACCGGGAGCGCCGAACACGCCGGCGGTCGAGGAGAAGATGAGGAACGCCGCCAGGTCCTCATCGCGGGTGAGTTCGTGCAGATGGGCCGTCGCGTCGGTCTTGGGGCGCAGGACCGCGCGGAGCCGCTGCGGGGTGAGCGAGGTGACGACGGTGTCGTCGAGTACGCCTGCGGTGTGCACGACGGCGGTGAGGGGGTGTTGCTTCGGTACCGAGTCCAGCAGGCCGCGCAGGGCCTCTCGGTCGGCGGTGTCACAGGCGGCGACGGTGACCTCGGCGCCGAGAGCCGCCAGTTCCTCCCGCAGCGCCTCGGCGCCCGGGGCCTGGGGCCCGCGGCGGCTGGCCAACAAGAGGTGACGCACTCCGTGCTCGGCCACCAGATGCCGCGCCACCAGCGCGCCCAGACCACCCGTACCACCCGTGACCAGGACCGTCCCCTCCAAGTCGAGGGGAACCGGCATCGTCAGCACCACCTTGCCCACATGCCGGGCCTGACTCAGGAACCGGAACGCCTCCGGAGCCTTGCGCACATCCCACGCCGTCACCGGCAACGGCTCCAGCACACCGCCGTCGAACAGCTCACGGACCTGCGCAAACATCTCCCTGATCCGGTCGGGTCCCGCCTCGATCAGATCGAACGCCTGGTACTGCACACCCTCGTGCGCGGCAGCCACCTGTGCGGGTTCACGGATATCGGTCTTGCCCATCTCCAGGAACCGCCCGCCCCGCGGCAGCAACCGCAGCGAGGCATCCACGAACTCCCGCGCCAGGGAATCCAGCACCACATCCACACCCCGGCCGGCGGTCTCCGCCAGGAACGCCCCCTCGAAATCCAGATCACGCGACGACGCGATATGCGCATCGTCCAGACCCAGCCTGCGCAGGGTCTCCCACTTCCCCGGGCTCGCGGTGCCGAACACCTCCGCACCCAGATGCCGCGCCAACTGCACCGCGGCCATCCCCACACCACCCGCGGCGGAATGCACCAGCACCGACTCGCCCGCCTGGAGCTCCCCCAGCTCCACCAACGCGTAATACGCCGTCAAAAACACCACCGGAACCGACGCCGCCTGCGCGAACGACCACCCCTCCGGAATCCGGATCACCATGCGCTCATCAGCCACCGCCACCGGACCAAAGGCACCCGGGAACAACCCCATCACCCGATCCCCCGGAGCAAAACCGACCACACCCGGACCGGTCTCCGTGACCACCCCCGCGCCCTCAAGGCCGAAGGCTCCCGCGTCGCCGGGGTACATGCCGAGGACGTTGAGCACATCGCGGAAGTTCACCCCGGCGGCCCGCACCGCGATGCGCACTTCGCCTGGTTCCAGCGGCCGCGCGGCAGCGTCGTGGGGCAGCAGGGCGAGGTGATCGAGAGTGCCCTTGCCGGTCATGCCGAGGCGCCAGCAGGTGCCGTCGACCGGCTCGCGCAACGCGGTGCCGGCCTGGACCGGGGCGGCCTTCGGCAGGTGCACGGTGCCCCCGCGGAGGGCGAATTGGGGCTCGTTCGTGGCCAGTGCCACGGGTAGCGCGGCGTACGAGGTGTCCTGGCCGTCGAGGTCGGCGAGGACGAACCGGCCGGGGTGCTCGGACTGTGCCGAGCGCACCAGGCCCCAGATCGGGGCGGCCGCCGCAGCGTGGCGGGTGGTGCCGGGGGCATCGACCGCTCCCCGGGTGACGAAAGCGAGCCGGGCCTCGGCGGGTGCTTCCGCCAGCCAGGTCTGGATCAGTGCCAGTGCGCCGGTCGCCGCCTCGTGCGGGTCGGCGGCCGGGAGTTCCACGAGGACGGTGCCGCAGGCCTCTTGGAGGTCGGCGGGGCTGGTCAGCCGGGCGAGGGGCAGGCCCGCTTCGTCCAGGCCGGCGGCGAGGTGAGCACTGTCCAGAACGAGGAGGCGGGCCGGCTCCTCGGGGGGTGTCGTGGGCACGGGGGCCACGGGCCAGTCGAGGTGGTAGAGGGGGCCGGAGGGCCGGGCGGAGAGCGCTGTCAGGTCGGTGGAGATCTCGCGCAGCGTCAGCGCCTCGATGTCGGCGACGGGCCGGCCGTCGGCGTCGGCAAGGGTGAGGGACACGGTGTCGGGTGCGGGCAGGTCGAGGCGGACCCGCAGCCGCGTCGCCCCGGTGGCGTGGATCTGCACTCCGCGCCAGGAAAAGGGCAGTCGTCCGCTCTCGGTGTCCCCCGTCGGAAGGTATGCGGTCGCGTGGAGGGCGGCGTCGAGCAGTGCCGGGTGCAGTGCGAAGCGGTCCGCGTCCTGGTGTGCCATCCGGGGCAGGATCACTTCGGCGTGTACCTGGTCGCCGTCGCGCCAGGCGGCATGCAGTCCTTGGAAGAGCGGTCCGTAGCCGAACCCGCCCGCGCTCAACTGCTCATAGATGTCTTCGACCGGCAGCGGCTCGGAGCCGGGCGGCGGCCATGCCGACGGGGCCGGTGCCGTGGGCTCCGCGTGGGCGGCGGTGAGGGTTCCGGTGGCGTGCAGCGTCCAAGACTCTCCGGGAGCCGGGTCGGCACGGCGCGCATGGACGGTGAACGGCCGGTGGCCCTGCCCGTCCTCGGCAGCGAGGGCCGCCTGAAGGTCCAGCGCATCCTGCTCGGGCAGGATCAGCGGGCTGACCAAGGTCAGGTCCCCGACGCGGGGGCAGCCGGCCCGGTCGCCCGCCAGAAGTGCGAGTTCGAGCAAGGCCGTGCCGGGGACGACGACTGTGCCCGCGAGGGTGTGGTCGGCGAGCCACGGCTGGTCGCGTACCGAGAGTCGGCCAGTGAACAGATGGCTGCCGTCGGCGAGTTCGACGGCCGCGCTCAGCAGCGGGTGGCCGGCCGGGCTGATTCCCACGGTGGCGGGAGTGCGGGGAGTCGGCCAGTAACGCTGCCGCTGGAAGGGGTAGGTGGGCAGGTCGGTGACGGCCGTGCGGCCAGGGCGGGCGTTGGCTACGGCGGACCAGTCGAGGTCCGCGCCGTGGACATGGGCGCGGGCGAGGCCGTCCAGCAGCGAGCGGGACTCCGACGTCCGGTGGCGGAGCAGCGGGATGACTGCCGTGCCGGTGGAGTCGGGGGGCAGACAGCCGGCTGCCATGGCCGAGAGGGTGCCGTCGGGGCCGAGTTCGACATAGCGCTGTACGCCCTGCCCGGCGAGTCCGCGGACGCTGTCATGGAACCGGACGGCCTGCCGGACCTGCCGCACCCAGTAGTCGGGGCACGGCAGTTCGGTGGCGACCTCGCCGGTCAGGTTGGACACCACGGGGATGCGCGGCTCGTGGTAGGTGAGCGCCTCGGCGGCCGTGCGGAACGCGGCGAGCATCGGGGCCATGTGCGGTGAGTGGAATGCATGGCTGACCCGGAGCTGCTTGGTCCTGCGGCCGTCGGCGGCGAGCCGTTCGGCGATCCGGGTCACCGCGGGACGGTCGCCGGAGATCACGACGGAGTCGGGGCCGTTGACGGCGGCGATGCATACGTGCCGGCCGAGCCCGTCGAGCAGCGCCAGCACCTCGGCCTCCGTCGCCTGGAGCGCGACCATGGCACCGGTCTCCGGGAGCTCCTGCATGAGCCGGCCGCGGGCGGCGACCAGGGCACCGGCGTCGGGCAGGGAGAACACCCCGGCGATATGCGCGGCGGTCACCTCGCCGATGGAATGGCCCAGCAGGTAGTCGGCGCGCAGGCCGGTGCTTTCGGCCAGGCGGTGGAGGGCGGTCTCCATGGCGAAGAGTGCGGGCTGGGTGTACTCCGTCCGGTGGAGCAGACCGTCGGTGTCGTGGAACATGACGTCGCGCAGCGGTCGGTCGAGAGCGTCGGCGAAGTGCTCGCAGACCTCGTCGAGGGCGCGGGCGAACACCGGGAAGCCCTCGTACAACTCCCTTCCCATTCCGACTCGTTGTGCGCCCTGCCCGCTGAACAGGAAGGCGGTGCGCGCGCCGGGACGGACCACGCCGTGGGCGGCTCCGGTTGCCGGCTCCTCGCTGGAGGCCAGTCCGCCCAGGGCGGACAGCAGGGTGGCGCGGTCGGTGCCGTGGGCGACCGCGCGGTGCTCGAAGGAGGCGCGGGTGGTGGCCAGTGCGTGGCCGACGGCTGCGACGGGCAGTTCTTCGTGGCTTTCGGCGTGTGTGCGCAGGGCCGTGGCGAGGGCGCGGAGTGCCTCGGGGCTGCGGGCGGACAGCGGCCATACGACGGGCAGCGGGGTGGCGTCGGCGGCCTCCGGTGTGTCCGCCTGCGCGCCGTCCACCGGCCCGGCGGGCTCGGCCGGTTCCGGGGTGGCCTGTTCGAGGATGAGGTGCGCGTTGGTGCCGCTGAAGCCGAAGGAGGAGACCCCGGCCCTGCGGAGGCGCCCGTGGTCGGGCCACGTGAGGGGTTCGTCCAGCAGTTCCACGGCGCCTTCGGCCCAGTCCACGTGGGACGAGGGCGCATCGAGGTGCAGCGTCCGCGGCAGCAGGCCATGGCGCATGGCCAGCACCATTTTGATCACTCCGGCCACGCCGGACGCGGCCTGGGTGTGCCCGATGTTGGACTTCACCGATCCGAGCCGGAGCGGCCGGTCCGCGGGGCGGTCCCGGCCGTAGGTGGCGAGGAGGGCCTGTGCCTCGATCGGGTCGCCGAGGGTGGTGCCGGTGCCATGTGCTTCGACGGCGTCGATCTCACCGGCCGTGAGCCGGGCGTCGGCGAGCGCCGCCCTGATCACCCGTTGCTGGGAGGGGCCGTTGGGCGCCGTGAGGCCGTTGCTCGCGCCGTCGGAGTTGATGGCGCTGCCGCGGACGACGGCCAGTACCGGGTGCCCGTTGCGCCGGGCGTCGGACAGCCGCTCGACCAGCAGCATGCCGGCACCCTCGCCCCAGCCGGTGCCATCGGCACCGTCGGCGAACGCCTTGCAGCGGCCGTCGGCGGACAGTCCGCGCTGGCGGCTGAACTCCAGGAACGCGGCAGGGGTCGACATCACCGTGACACCGCCCGCCAGGGCGAGCGAGCACTCCCCCGACTGGAGGGCGCGTACGGCCCAGTGCAGGGCGACGAGGGAGGAGGAGCATGCCGTGTCGACGGTGACGGCCGGGCCTTCGAGACCGAAGGAGTAGGCGATCCGGCCGGAGACCACGCTCGCCGCGTTGCCCGTTCCGAGGTATCCGCCCACGGCTTCGGCGGCGTTGCCCAGGACGGTGGTGTAGTCCTGCCCGTTGGTGCCGGCGTAGACGCCCGTACGGCTGCCGCGCAGGGACAGCGGGTCGATGCCGGCCCGCTCGAACGCCTCCCAGCAGACCTCCAGCAGGATCCGCTGCTGTGGGTCCATGGCCAGGGCCTCGCGGGGCGAGACACCGAAGAATCCGGCGTCGAAGCGGTCGACTTCGGTGAGGAAGCCGCCCCGGCGGGTGTAGGTCGTTCCCTCGTGTTCCGGGTCGGGGTCGTACAGTGCCGCGGTGTCCCAGCCACGGTCCTCGGGGAACTCCCCGGTGGCATCGCCGCCGGCGGCCAGGAACTCCCAGAATGCGTCCGGTGTCCGGATGCCGCCCGGGAAGCGGCAGCTCATCGCCACGATGGCGACGGGCTCACCGGCTGTCGTGGTGTCGGACCCGGGACCCTGCAACTCCTGACCGGTGCCGAGGAGTTCCGCCAGAAGGTGCTGCGCGACGGCCGAGGGTGTGGGGTGGTCGAAGACCAGGGTGGCCGGCAACCGGAGTCCGGTCCGGCGGCCGAGCGCATGGCGCAGTTCGAGGGCGGTCAGGGAGTCCAGGCCAAGGTCCTCGAAGGCCCGGTCGGCGTCGACCCGGCCCGCCGAGCTGTGGCCGAGGACGGCGGCGATCTCGGTGCGTACGAGGTCGAGAACCTGGGCGTGGCGCTCTTCCGGAGCCAGGGCGGCCAGTGCCTGGGCCGCCGAGACCCCGGCGCCCGTGCCCGGTCCGCGCGCGGGGGCCGCGGTCCGCTTGGCGGGGCGGCCGGCGAGTTCCCGGAGCAGGGGGGCAACCGTAGGGCCGCTCCTGCGGATCGCGGCGACATCGAGCGGCACCGGGATGGGTACCGCCCGGTCCTGCGACAGACAGCGGTCGAAGAGGGCGAGTGCCGCCTCGGTGGACAGCGCACCGACGCCGGCCCGGTCCATCCGCCGCCGGTCCGTCTCGTCCAGGCGGGCACTCATCTCGCTGCGCTCCGCCCACATTCCCCAGCCGAGGGCGAGGGCCGGGCGGCCCTCGGCGCGGCGGCGGTGGGTGAGCGCTTCCAGGAAGGCATTGCCGGCGGCGTAGTTGCCCTGGCCGGGACCGCCGAAGGTGGCGGCTGCCGAGGAGAACAGGACGAAGGCCGACAGATCGAGGTCCCGGGTGAGCCGGTCGAGGTTGACCGCGGCATCGGCCTTGGGGCGCAGGACGGTGGCCATCCGCTCGGGGGTGAGGGAGGAGATCACCCCGTCGTCGAGCACACCCGCGGCGTGCACGACTGCCCCCAGGGGGTGTGCTTCGGGAAGGGTGGCCAGCAGGTCGGCCAGGGCCCCGCGATCGGCGACGTCGCAGGCGGCGAGGGTCACCCGGGCGCCGAGCTCCCGGAGCTCCGCGGCCAGCTGTAGGGCGCCGGGCGCGTCCGCGCCGCGTCGGCCGACCAGCAGCAGATGCCGTACACCGTGTCCGGTCACCAGGTGTCGGGTCACGGCGGCGCCCACGGTCCCGGTGGCTCCGGTCACCAGAACGGTGCGGAAGGCATCGAAACGGGCTGCGGCTGTGGGGGGCTCGGTGGCCCGGGAGGGCTGGGGAAGCCGGGTCAGACGAGGGGCCAGGAGGCGCGCGGCGCGGACGGCGAGCTGTGTCTCCCCGGTCCCCACGGCCGCGCTGACCGCTGCAATGAGCAGGGCGTCGGAGTCGGCATCGGCATCGGCATCGGCATCGGCATCGGCATCGGCGCCATCGTCGGTGTCCACAAGCAGGAAACGGTCGGGGTTCTCCGACTGCGCCGAGCGCACCAGGCCCCATACCGCGGCGGCGGGCAGGTCCGTGACGGTCTCGTCCGGGGAGGTGGCGACGGCGCCCCGGGTGAGGAAGACCAGGCGTGCGTCGGCGAGGCCCGGCCGGCCGAGCCAGGTCTGGAGCAGTGCCAGGGCGTTCCCGGCCCAGACATGGGCGGTCTCGGCCGGTTCGCCGGTCTCCGCGGTCCGCCAGGGGACGACGACGAGGTCGGGGACGTCGGCGCCCTGTTCGACGGCCGTGGCGAGCGCGTCCAGTTCGCTGGGGAGCGGGAGTGCTTCCGCGTCGGTCCCGGGACTGTCCTCGCCGAGGACAACGACCCGATGGGGCAGCTGCTGAGGGGCGGGCGGCCGCAGTTCGGTCCATTCGACGGTGAAGAGATCGTCGCGGCCGGAGGGTATCTGGGGCAGTGCGACCTCGGCGGCGGGCACCGGGGTGACGGAGCCGAACGAGGCGACAGGCTCGCCGAGTTCGTCGGTGAGGTGGATGTCCAGGCCGCCGTCGTCCGCGGGAGTGAGGCGGGCACGCACCGACTCCGCGGCCGCCGCGTGCAGCACACAGTCGCGCCAGGACACGGCGACGGCGTCGGGGTGCCCCGCGGCAGGGAGCGCCTGGAGCACCGCGTCGAGCAGCGCCGGGTGCAGGGCGAACCGGGCTGCGTCACCGCGATACTCCTCGGGCAGCACGGCCTCGGCGAACACCGTGTCACCGTGCCGCCATACGCCGACCGGCCCGTCGGACGGCTGACCGTGCGGTGGCGCGTCGCCTTCCCGCGCCGGGTGCCCCGTGTCCGGGTCCACGGTCCGGGCGCCGGCGGGGGGCCAGACCCGGAGGTCGTGGCCGGGCCGCTGCGGCGGCTGTGGGCTGAGCACACCGTGGGCGTGCCGGGTCCACGGCGTCTCTTCGTCCGGCCGGTCGGCGGGGCGGGAGTGCACCGTGAGGGTTCGCTGTCCGTCCGTTTCCCCGGCGGCGCCGAGTACCACCTGGAGGTCGACGGCGGACTGCTCGGGCAGGACGAGGGGGGTGTCCACCCTGAGTTCGGCGAGGTGCTCACAGCCGGCGACCGCGCCGAGGTGCAGGGCGAGGTCGAGGAAGGCGCTCGTGGGGAGCTGGACGAGGCCGTCGGCCGCCCGGTCGGCGAGCCAGGGGTGTGTGGAGGGGGTGAGGCGTCCGGTGGAGACGACGGCGCTGCGGTCCGCCAGCGTGATGGCCGTCGGAAGCAGGGGGTGTTCGCCCTTGCGGTGCGCGGCGGCCGCCTCAGGGGCCAGCCAGTAGCGCTCGCGTTGAAAGGCGTAGGTGGGCAGGTCGACTCGGTCAGCGACAGGGAAGAGCCGGTCCCAGTCGGGGCTCGCGCCGCGGGTGTGCAGTGCGCTCAGGGCAGTGAGGACGCTGTGGGTTTCGGCCCGCTCCTTGCGCAGGGCGGGTACGAGAAGGTGGCCGGTGTCCGCGTCGAGACAGCCCTGGGCCAGGGCGGTGAGGGTGGCGTCGGGGCCGAGTTCGAGGAAGCGGGTGACGCCGCGCTGCTCCAGTGCCCGGATGCCGTCCGCGAACCGTACGGCCTCGCGGACGTGCCGCACCCAGTAATCGGCGGTCCCCAGCTCGGTGGCCGGCTCCCCGGTCACGTTCGAGATGACCGGGAGGCTTGGCTGATGGAACGTCACACCTTCTGCAACGGACCGGAATTCGTCGAGCATGGGGGCCATCAGCGGGGAGTGGAAGGCATGGCTGACCCGGAGTCGTTTCGCCTTGCCACCCTGCTGCTCGAAGTGCCGGACGATCCGGGCGAGGGCGTCCTCGTCGCCGGCCACGACCGTCGTCCGGGGCCCGTTGACGGCGGCGATGCCCAGCCGTTCGCCGGCGTCGGCCAGCAGCGGCAGTACCTCGGCCTCGGCGGCCCGGAGGGAGAACATCGCGCCGTCGGCCGGCAGCGCCTGCATCAGACGTCCCCGGGCGGCCACGAGCCGGCAGGCGTCCGGGAGCGAGAGAACTCCGGCGGCGTGCGCGGCGGCCAGCTCCCCGATGGAGTGGCCGAGCAGGAAATCGGGCACGAGGCCCCAGGATTCGACGAGCCGGAAGAGTGCCACCTCGAAGGCGAACAGGGCGGGCTGGGTGAATTCCGTCCGGTCCAGCGCCGCTGCGTCCTGGCCGAAGACGATGTCCCCGAGCGGCTGTGGCAGCTCCGGGTCGAGACGGTCAGAGATCTCGTCGAAGACCTCCGCGAAGACGGGGAACGCCTCGTGCAGGTCACGGCCCATCCCGAGTCGCTGGGCTCCCTGGCCCGCGAAGAGGAACGCCGTCCTGCCGCGGTCGGCCGTTCCCCGGACGGCTGCGGTGTCGTCGCCCTGCGCGAACCGGGCGAGTCGCCCTAGCAGTTCCTCGCGGTTCTCGCCCAGCACCACCGCGCGTTCCTCGAAGGCGGTACGGGTGGTCGCCAGCGAAGCACCGATCTCCACGGTGCCGACGGTCTCCGGCAACTCACCCGCGTGGGAGAGCAGTTGATGCGCCTGGGCCCTGAGGGCCGGTTCGCTGCGGGCCGAGAGCACCCAGGGCACCACCGGAAGCGGCACACCGGGCCGCGGCGCCTGGTCAGGATGCTCCCCGGGCCGTTCGGGCTCCGCCGCGTCGGTGCCGGGGGCCTGCGGCTCCGTTCCGGCGGGCGGGGCCTGTTCGAGCACGGCGTGGGCGTTGGTCCCGCTGACCCCGAAGGCCGAGACCCCGGCGCGCCGCGGCCGGCCGGTGTCCGGCCAGTCCACGGCGCCGGTGAGCAGCCGGACCTCGCCTTCGCTCCAGTCGACGTGGGTGGAGGGCCGCTCGGCGTGCAGGGTGCGGGGCAGCACACCGTGCTGCATCGCCTGCACCATCTTGATGACTCCGGCGACACCGGCCGCGGCCTGGGTGTGGCCGATGTTGGATTTGACCGTGCCGAGCCACAGCGGGTGGCCGGCTTCCCGTTCCTGGCCGTAGGTGGCCAGCAGCGCCTGCGCCTCGATGGGGTCGCCGAGGGTGGTGCCGGTGCCGTGTGCCTCCACGGCGTCCACGTCGGACGCGGTCAGCCCTGCGGCGGTGAGCGCCGCGCGGATGACGCGCTGCTGGGAGGGTCCGTTGGGGGCCGTCAGTCCGCTGCTCGCGCCGTCCTGGTTCACCGCGGTGCCCCGTACGAGTCCGAGGATGCGACGGGCGTTGCGGCGGGCGTCGGAGAGCCGTTCGAGCAGGAGCAGGCCGGTGCCCTCGCCCCAGCCCGTGCCGTCGGAGTCGTCGGAGAAGGCCTTGCAGCGGCCGTCGGCGGACAGCCCGCGCTGACGGCTGAACTCCAGGAAGGTGACGGGGGTGGACATCACCGTCACACCGCCGGCGAGGGCGAGGGAGCACTCCCCCTGGCGCAGCGCGTTGCAGGCCAGATGCAGAGCGACCAGTGAGGAGGAGCAGGCGGTGTCGACGGTCACCGCCGGGCCTTCGAGGCCGAAGGTGTAGGCGATCCGACCGGAGGCGATGCTGGCGGCGCTGCCGTTGCCCAGGTGTCCTTCGAGGCCGGCGGGCGGCTCGGTGAACCGCGAGCCGTAGTCGTTGTACATGACGCCGGTGAAGACCCCGGTGGGGCTGCCCTTGAGCATCTGCCGCCGCAGACCTGCGCGTTCGAACGCCTCCCAGGACGTTTCGAGGAGCAGGCGCTGCTGCGGGTCGGTCGCCAGCGCCTCGCGGGGCGACATGGCGAAGAAGTCCGGGTCGAAGTCGGCGGCGTCGTGGAGGAAGCCGCCTTCCCGCGTGTAGCAGGTGCCGGGGTGGGCGGGGTCCGGGTGGTAGAGGGAGTCCACCTGCCAGCCGCGGTCCTCCGGGAACGGCGAGATGCCGTCGGTGCCGTCGGCGACCAGCTGCCACAGGTCTTCCGGCGAACGCACTCCGCCGGGGTAGCGGCAGCTCATGGCCACGATCGCGATGGGTTCGCGTTCGCGGGCCTCCATCTCCCGCAGACGCTTGCCGGTGCGGTGGAGATCCGCTGTCACCCGTTTCAGATAGTCGCGGAGCTTTCCCTCGCTCACAGTTCAGCTCCCTTCCCCGGGCCGCTCGGCGGACCGGCGGCCTGCCGCACACCGGCGGCCGCCACGCTCGAATCCTCTACTCGCTGATCACATTCTGTGGGCGCGGATCGGCCGATCAGCGCGTCGGCCGGTGACTCTAAGAGAACCCCTAGGACGTGCTCCGGCGGCCTCGACGGCATGCCCGGGAGTCCGCCGGCACCGGCTCAGGGTGTCCTGCGGGAAGCGGTGGTCCCGGCTTGCGGCCGCCCGCTGAGGTGCTGCCGGACCACACCGGCTCCGGCAGCACCTCAGCGGGCGGCCGGAGTGGGTGTGCGGGCGATCAGCCCGTCATGATCCGCCGAGTTCCTGCTCGATGAAGTCGAACAGCTCGTCGTCCGACGCCTGGTGCAGCCGGCTCTCCAGCGCGGCGTCCGGGTCCTCGGGGAGGCTGTCGAGCCGGTCCATGAGTCCCTGGAGCCGACTGCGCAGCGAGGCCCTGGCGGCCGTGTCGTCCATGAGCCGCTCGGTCTGTGCCTCCCAGGCGTCGAGAGGGCCGGGTGCCGGGTCCCCGTTGGCCGACCGCTGCTCCACCAAGGGGCCCAGCCTGCCGAGCAGATGGTCGGCGAGGCCGCCCGGTTCCGGGTAGTCGAACAGCAGGGTCGCGGGCAGCCTGATTCCGGTCACGGTGGTGAGACGGTTGCGCAGCTCGACGGCGGTCAGCGAGTCGAAGCCCAGCTCCAGGAAGCCTCGCTCGGGGTCGACCGCGTCGGCCGAGGTATGGCCCAGCACCAGCGCGGCCTGGCCCAGGACGGCATCGAGCACCGCCTGACGCCGGTCCGTCTCCGGCAGCGCGGCGAGGCGGGCGCCGAGCTGATCGGCTTCGGCGGCAGGCGCGGGGCCCGGCCGGCCGGCCGCAGGCCGGTGCCGCGTACCGGCCAACGACCGCAGCAGCGGGGACACTTCGCCGGCCGCGGCCCGCAGCGCCGCCATATCGAGCCGGGCGGGGACGAGGAACGGCTCGCCCGTGGCGAGTGCGGCATCGAGCAGCGCCAGTGCCTGGTCCGACGGCATGGGACGCACCCCGCCCCTGGCCATCCGGTGGAGGTCGGTCTCGTCCAGCTTGGTGGTCATCCCGCTGCGTTCGGCCCACAGGCCCCACGCAAGGGAGACGGCGGGACGGCCCGCGGCCCGCCGGGCGTGGGCGAAGGCATCGAGGAACGCGTTGGCCGCCGCATAGTTGCCCTGTCCGACCCCGCCGAAGGTCCCGGCGAGCGAGGAGAACAGGACGAACGCGGTCAGGTCGAGGTCACGGGTCAGCTCGTCGAGGTGGAGTACGGCATCGGTCTTGGCCCGCAGCACGGTGTCCATACGGTCCGCGGTCAGGGAACCGAGCACCCCGTCGTCGAGGACGCCCGCGGTGTGGATCACCGCGCTGAGCGGACGTTCGGCGGATACGGAGGCCAGCAGCCGGGCGGTGTCGGCCCGGTCGGTCAGATCGCAGGCGGCGATATCGACCTCGGCGCCCAGCTCCCGCAGCTCCTTCTCCAGTTCGGGCATCCCCTCCGCCGTCCGCCCACGACGGCTGGCGAGCAGCAGACTGCGTACGCCATGGACCGCCACCAGATGACGGGCGACGAGCCGGCCGAGCATGCCGCTGCCCCCGGTGATCAGCACCGTGCCGTCGGCGCCAAGGCCCCGGAACGGCTCGGCCACCCGGGCCCGGACCAGACGCGGCACCCGGGCACCGCCCTCGCGCAGGGCGATCTCCGGTTCGCCGGTCGCCAGGGCAGCGGGCAGCGCGGCTGCTGACCGTGCGGTGCCGTCGTGGTCGAGCAGGGCGAAGCGGCCCGGGTTCTCGGCCTTGGCGGTGCGGATGAGGCCCCAGACGGCGGACTGCGCCAGTCCGGGAACCGCCGCGCCGGCCCGGTCCGCCACGGCGTTGCGGGTACACAGGACCAGCCGCGAGGCGCTGAACCGCTCGTCGCGGAGCCAGGTCTGTGCCAGGTCCAGTGCGTGGTGTACGGCCCGGCGGGTGGCCCCGGCCGGATCGCCCTCGGCCGGCAGGCAGCCGATGAGGACCGTTGCGGGCACCTCGGCCCCGGCGTCGACGGCCGCGGTCAGCGCGGACAGATCCGGGTGCCGGGCGTTGTGGTCACCGGGGGCCTGGGGTACCTCCGTGCCGATGACCGCATACGGCTCGGCCGGAGGTTCGCTCAACGCCAGGTCCGCCCAGTCCATCCGGTACAGATCGGCCGGCTTCGGTCCGGCGGCGGCCAGCTGTGCGGGGTCGACCGGCCGCAGGACGCATGCCGGTATCGCGGCGAGCAGGGTGCCCGACGCATCCGCCAGCTGCACTCCATAGGTGTCGTCGGCCTGCCGGACGAGACGGACCCGCACCGTGTCCGGGCAGGCCGCGGCTGCCGCGGTGACCGCCCGGAAGCTGAAGGGCAGCACGGCCCGGTCGGTGTCGGGTGCGGCCAGGGCGACCGTGTGCAGCGCGGCGTCCAGCAGCGCCGGATGCAGGACGAAACCGGTGTCGCGGTACTGCTCGGGCAGGGTGACCTCGGCGAACACTTCGTCGCCCCGGCGCCAGGCGGTGTGCAGACCGCGGAAGGCCGGTCCGTAGTCGAAGCCGTTCGCGGCGGTGCGCTCGTACAGGTCGGAGAGGTCGACCGGGTCGGCCCCCGGCGGGGGCCAGGCGGTGAGGTCGGCGGGCGTCCCGGTCCCGGGCGGGCCGTCGGCGAGGGTCCCCTCGGCGTGCCGGGTCCAGGGCTGCTCCTCGTCGTCGGTGCGGGTCGCCGAGCGCGAGTGCACGGACAGCGGGCGACGGCCCGACTCGTCCGCCTCCCCGACGGTCACCTGAAGCTGCACCGTGCCGTCCTCCGGGACCACCAGCGGTGTTTGCAGGGTGAGTTCCTCCACGTGGCCGGCGCCGGTCCGTTCGCAGGCATGGAGGGCCAGTTCCAGGATTCCGGTGCCGGGGAACAGCAGCGTGCCGTCCAGGGCGTGGTCGGCCAGCCACTGCTGACGCCCCGCCGAGAGCAGCCCGGTGTACAGGGCACCGCCGGAACCGGCGAGCGGCACCGCCGCACCGAGCAGCGGATGCCCGGCCGCCTCCAGCCCGACGGTAAAGACGTCGGTCGGGTCCGAAGCCTCCAGCCAGTACCGCTGCCGCTGGAACGGGTAGGTCGGCAGCGGCACCCGCCGGGCGCCCGAGGATGCGAAGCAGAGCTCCCAGTCCGGGCCGTGGCCCTGTAGATGCAGCTGGGCGAGGGCGGTGGTGAGCGACTCCGGTTCCTCGGTGTCCCGGCGCAGCAACGCACCGAGGAAGATCCCGTCCGTCGTGGTCAGGCACTCGTCCGCCATGGCGGACAGCGCCCCGGACCCGAGGTCGAGAAGTGTGTGCGCGCCCAGCTCTTCCAGGGCGCGGGCCCCGTCGTGGAAGCGGACCGCCTGCCGTACATGGCGCACCCAGTAGTCGGGGCTGCACAGCTCCTCGGCCGTGGCCGGGCGGCCCGTGACGTTCGACACCACGGGCACGGCCGGCGGCTGATAGCTCAACTCCGCTGCCACGGACGCGAATTCGTCGAGCATCGCATCCATGCGGGCCGAGTGGAAGGCATGGCTGACCCGCAACCGCTTGGTCCGGTGTCCCGCGGCGGCCAGGTGTCCGGCGACCTCGGTGACGGCGTCCTCGTCGCCGCTCAGGACGGTGGCGGCCGGTCCGTTGACCGCGGCGATCGCGACCCTGCCCTCGTACGGTGCGAGCAGCGGCAGTACGTCCTTCTCAGCCGCATCGACGGACACCATGGCTCCGCCGGCGGGCAGGGCCTGCATCAGCCGGCCGCGGGCGGCGACCAGACGGCAGGCGTCCGCCAGGGAGAACACCCCGGCGACATGTGCGGCGGCCAGTTCACCGATCGAGTGGCCGAGCAGCAGGTCCGGATGCACCCCGTAGCTTTCGAGCAGCCGGAACAGGGCGACTTCGAGGGCGAAAAGACCGGCCTGGGTGTAGACGGTCCGGTCGAGGAGGTCCGCCTCGGGTGTGCCGGGCCGGGCGAACAGCACCTCGCGCAGGGGCCGGTCGAGGTGGCCGTCCAGATGTACGCAGACCGCGTCCAGGGCGTCGGCGAAGGCGTCATGGGTCGCGTAGAGACTCTGTCCGCTCCCGGCGCGCTGCGATCCCTGCCCCGGGAAGAGGAAGGCCAGCTTTCCGGGGCGGGCGCGGCCCACAGCGACCCGTGGGTGCTCCCGGCCGTCGGCGAACGCCCGGAGCGCCGCGGTCAGTTCACCGGTGTCCTGGCCGAGGAAGGCTGCCCGGTCCTCGAATCCGGTGCGCGAGGCCGCCAGGGACAGCGCGATATCGGCAGGGGTGAGCTCGGGGTTGCGGGCGAGGTGTTCCGCCAGCCGCCGGGCCTGGGCCCGCAGGGCCGGGGCGCCCCGGGCGGACAGCAGCCAGGGGACGACGGCCGTCGGGGCGTCGGCGGTCTCCGGCAAGCGGCTCTGCGGCGCGGCGTCGGGCTCGACGGCCACCGGCTCGGGCTCCTCCAGGATCACATGGGCGTTGGTCCCGCTGATGCCGAAGGCGGAGACGCCGGCCCGGCGCGGGACGTCGCCCGGGGCCCACTCCTGCGGCTCACTCAGCAGCCGCACGTTCCCCGCCGACCAGTCGATGTGCGGCGACGGCCGCGCGGCGTGGAGGGTGCGGGGCAGCACACCGTGCCGCATCGCCTGCACCATCTTGATGACTCCGGCGACACCGGCCGCGGCCTGGGTGTGGCCGATGTTCGACTTGACCGAGCCGAGCCACAACGGGCGTTCCGCGGGCCGTTCCTGGCCGTAGGTGGCGAGGAGCGCCTGTGCCTCGATCGGGTCGCCGAGCCGGGTGCCGGTCCCGTGCGCCTCGACGGCGTCGATGTCCCCGGCAGCCAGCCCGGCGTTGGTCAACGCCTGGCGGATGACCCGCTGTTGGGACGGCCCGTTGGGTGCCGTCAGGCCGTTGGAGGCACCGTCCTGGTTGACGGCCGTGCCCTTGACGACGGCCAGCACCGGATGTCCACGCCGACGGGCCTCGGACAGCCGCTCCAGCAGGACGACACCGACGCCCTCGGCCCACCCGGCGCCGTCGGCATCCGCCGAGAACGCCTTGCAGCGGCCGTCGGGAGCGAGCGCCCGCTGCCTGCTGAACTCGATGAAGGTCTGCGGGGTCGAGATCACCGTCACACCGGCGGCCAGCGCGAGCGTGCATTCCCCGGACCGCACGGCCTGGGCCGCCAGATGCAGGGCGACCAGCGACGACGAACACGCCGTGTCCACCGTGACGGCCGGTCCCTCCAGACCGAAGGTGTAGGCGATACGGCCGGAGGCGACACTGCTCGCGCTGCCCGTCGCCAGATGTCCCTCCATGCCCTCCGGGGCGGTGCGCGCACGGGAGCCGTAGTCGTGGTAATTCGAACCGACGAAGACGCCGGCCGCCGTGCCACGGAGCGTCTCCGGGTCGATGCCCGCGCGTTCGACCGCTTCCCAGGAAGTCTCCAGGAGGAGCCGCTGCTGGGGGTCGGTGGCGACCGCCTCACGCGGCGAGATCCCGAAGAATGCCGGGTCGAAGTGGTCGGCGTCGTAGAGGAACCCACCGTCGCGGGCGTAGAAAGTGCCCGGCTTGTCGGGGTCCGGGTCGTAGAGCCGCTCGATGTCCCAGCCGCGGTTGGTGGGGAAGCCAGAGACGGCGTCGGTGCCCTCGTCGAGCAGCCGCCACAACTCCTCAGGTGAGTCGGCCCCGCCCGGGTAGCGGCAGCTCATCCCGACGATGACGACCGGATCGTCGTCCACCGGAACGGCAGGTGCAGCCGGGGCTGTGCTTTCCGGCACCGCGCCGAAGAGTCCGTCGTGGAGGAACGCCGTGAGCGCGGCCGCCGTCGGATGATCGAACACCAGGGTGACCGGCAGTCGCAGGCCGGTCGCCTCGGCAAGCCGGTTGCGCAGCTCGACGGCGGTCAGCGAGTCATAGCCCAGCTCCCGGAACGCCCGGTCGGCGGGGATCGCGTCGGGTCGGTCGTGGCCGAGGACGATGGCGGCCACGGCCCGTACCTCGTCCAGCAGCGCCGCACTCCGCTCCCCCGACGCGAGTTCCCGCAGCCGTACAACGAGCGGCGCGGCGTCGCCCCGCACCGCGGCCTCCCCGGTGCGGTCGTCGACCGACGCCTGGACCTCGGGCAGTTCACTCACCGCGGCGACCCGCCGGGCCGTGGCCCTGCGCCAGTCGACGTCCGCGACGACCAGGAACGTCTCGCCCTGGTCCAGGGCCGTCTGTAGGGCGGAGACGGCCAGGTCGGGATCCATCGGCGGCACGCCGTCACGCCGGAGCCGCTGCGCCAGTTCCTCTCCCACCAGACCGCCGCCGTCCCAGGCTCCCCAGGCGATCGACGTCGCGGGCAGTCCCTCGGCGCGGCGCCGCAGGGCGAGCGCGTCCAGACAGGCGTTTGCCGCCGCATAGCTGCCCTGGCCGGAGCCGCCGAGCGAGCCCGCCATGGAGGAGAACAGGATGAACGCCGACAGGTCCAGGTGCCGGGTCGCCTCGTGGAGGACGAACGCGGCCCCCGCCTTCGGCTCCCACACGGTCTCGGCGCGGTCCGGGGTGAGCTGGTCGATCACCCCGTCGTCGAGGACTGCTGCCGTGTGCACCACCGCGGTCAGCGGCTGCTCCTCCGGCAGGTTCGCGATGAGTGCCGTCACCGCCGCCCGGTCGCTGACATCGCACGCCCGCACGGTTGTCTGCGCTCCGAGCGCGGCCAGCTCCTCGACGAGTTCGGTGGCACCCGGCGCCTCGGGGCCCCTACGGCTGACGAGTACGAGATGCTCCGCGCCGTTGCGGGCGAGCCAGCGGGCGAGGTGCCCGCCCAACGCGCCCGTCCCACCGGTGACCAGGACGGTGCCACGCGGCCGCCAGCCCTCCCCGGCCGGCCGCTCCCCAGGGAGCGACCGCAGCATCCGGCGGGTGAAGACTCCGGAACCGCGCAGAGCGAGCTGGTCCTCGCCGGTGTTCTGCGCCAGCAGCGCGACCAGCCGTCGGCCGGCCCGGTCGTCCAACTCGCCCGGCAGGTCGACGAGTCCGCCCCACCGCTGCGGATATTCGAAGGCGGCGATCCGGCCCAGCCCCCACGCCATTGCCTGCACCGGATGGTCAAGGACATCGGCTCGGTTCACCGACACCGCGCCGCGGGTCGCACACCACAGCGGAGCGTCGATCCCGGCGTCACCAAGCGCCTGCAACAGCGACGTCATCAGGGCCAGCCCGGCCGGCAGGGTCTCCGTCGCGGCCCACGGCTGCTCGTCCAGAGCCACGAGGGAGAGCACCCCGGCGATCGGCCCGGCCGCCGCCCCGGCCTCGTCGCGCAGTCGGCCCGCCAGCCGTTCCCGGTCGCCGTCCGCCGCACCGACGGTCAGGGTCCTGATGTCCGCGGCGCCCGACCCGAGCGCGCGGACCACGCCCTCGACCACGGGGGCGTCCTGGTGACCGTCGGGTATGACGACCAGCCATGTGCCGTCCAGACCTGTGCGCTCGGGCTCCGGTTGGGGCCGCCAGACGATCCGGTAGCGCCACCCGTCGACCGTGCTCCGCCGCTGCCGTTGCTTGTGCCACAGCGAGAGCGCGGGGAGGACCTCACGCAGCGCACCGTTGCCGGACAGCCCGAGCGTCTCGGCGAGGGCGTCCGCATCCTCGCGCTCGATGGTCTCCCAGAATCCGGCGTCGACGACTCCCGAAGCGGCCGACCCTGCTGCGGGCTTGTGCGATTCGATCCAGTAGCGGCGGTGCTGGAAGGCGTAGGTGGGCAGGTCCACGAGCTGCGGCCGAGCGGCGGCGAAGGCCGGGGACCAGTCCACCTCCACGCCGTGTACGTACAGCTCGCCGAGGGAGGTGTAGAGGCGCGACAGACCACCGTCGTCCCGGCGGAGAGTGCCGGTCACCACCGCATCCGCACCCACGGCCTCGACGGTCTCCTGTACCGGCATCGTCAGCACCGGATGCGAGCTGACCTCCACGAACACCCGGTGATCCGCAGCCAGCAGCGCACGCACGGCAGGCTCCAGCCGCACCGTCTGGCGCAGGTTGGTGAACCAGTACCCGGCGTCCATCTCCGTCGTGTCCAGCCACTCCCCCGTCACCGTCGAGAAGAACGGCACCTCAGCAGGACGAGGCGCGACCGGCGCCAGAACCTCAAGCAACTCCTCGCGAATCGACTCCACATGAGCCGAATGCGAGGCGTAATCCACCTCGATGCGGCGCGCACGGACCTCGTGCTCCTTGCACCCGTCCATCAGCTCATCGAGCGCATCCGCATCACCGGAGACCACCACGGACGACGGGCCATTGACCGCCGCAACCGAAATCCGACCGTTCCACGGCTTGATCAGGTCCGATACGTCAGACGAGGGCAGCGCCACCGACACCATTCCGCCACGGCCGGACAGCGCACGGATCGCCTTACTGCGCAGTGCCACTACCCGGGCGCCGTCCGCCAGGCTCAACGCCCCGGCCACACATGCCGCAGCAATCTCCCCCTGGCTGTGACCGACGACCGCCGCGGGCTCTACGCCGTGGGCACGCCACACCTCCGCCAACGACACCATCACCGCCCACAACACCGGCTGCACCACATCCACCCGGTCCAGACCCGGCGCACCCTCAGCCCCACGCAACACACCGCTCAGCGACCACTCCGTGAACGGCTCCAACGCCCCCTCACACTCCGCCAACCGACCCGCAAACACCGGCGAAGAATCCAACAACTCCACCGCCATACCGACCCACTGCGAACCCTGCCCCGGGAAGACGAACACCGTCCTGCCCGGATCACCCACCGCAGCAGCCGGGTTCAACTGCCTTAGCTTTGCGGCCAGTTCATCGGCCTCCGAGCCCACGACGACCGCCCGATGCTCGAACGACGACCGCGACGCCACCAACGACCAACCCACATCAATCGGCGACAGCCCCGTCCCCGCCACCCGCGACGCCAACCGCTCCGCCTGCGCCACCAACGCATCGGCAGAACGCCCGGACACCAGCCACGGCACGAGCACGCCACCCGAGGACGAGGACAGCGAAACAGGCTCCCCGTCTTCGGACTCCGCCTGTTCGCGTTCCTCCGCCTGCTCGACGATCACATGCGCATTGGTGCCACTCACACCGAAGGACGAGACACCGGCGCGGCGCGGACGGCCGTGTTCCACCGTCCATGGCCGGGCCTCGGTCAGCAGCTCCACCGCGCCCGACGGCCACTCCACGTGCGGCGACGGCTCATCGGCATGGAGCGTCGCCGGCATCTCGCCGTGGCGTAGCGCCTGCACCATCTTCATGATCCCGGCCATGCCGGAGGCTGCCTGGGAGTGCCCGATGTTCGACTTGACCGAGCCGAGCCACAGCGGCCAGTCCGCCTCCCGCTCCCGTCCGTAGGTGGCCAGCAGCGCCTGCGCCTCGATCGGATCGCCCAGCGACGTGCCCGTGCCGTGCGCCTCCACGACGTCCACCTCACCGGCCGACAGACCGGCATCGGCCAGCGCGGCCCGGATCACCCGCTGTTGGGAGAGGCCATTGGGTGCGGTGAGACCGTTGGAGGCACCGTCCTGGTTGATCGCCGTTCCGGGGACGACCGCCAGCACCGGGTGCCCGTTGCGGCGGGCGTCCGACAGGCGTTCCACCAGCAGCACGCCGACGCCCTCGGCCATGCCCATACCGTCGGCCGCCGCCGAGAACGGCTTGCACCGTCCGTCCTTCGCCAGCCCCCGCTGACGGCTGAAGCCCACGAGACCGATCGGTTCGCTCATCACCGCCGCGGCTCCGGCGATCGCCAGGGAGCACTCACCCGAGCGAAGCGCCCGTACGGCCAGATGCAGCGACACCAGCGAGGACGAACAGCCCGTGTCCAGCGTGATCGCGGGGCCTTCCAGTCCGAGCGTGTAGGAGATACGGCCGGAGGCGATGCTGGTCACCGTTCCGGTGATGAGGTGCCCCTCCAACCCTTCCGGGGCATCACCGTTGCCGTATCCCTGGTGGGCGGCTCCGAAGAAGACGCCGGTCGGGGTGCCACGCAGGGATCCGGGGTCGATGCCACCGCGCTCGATCGCCTCCCAGGTGGTCTCCAGGAGAAGCCGCTGCTGCGGGTCCATCGCCAGGGCCTCACGCGGCGAGATCCCGAAGAACTCGGCGTCGAAGTCACCGGCTGCGTCGAGGAATCCGCCTTCGCGGACATAGCAGGTACCGGTGCGGTCCGGGTCCGGGTCGTAGAGGCCATCGAGGTCCCAGCCTCGGTCGGCGGGGAACTCCGAGATCGCATCCGTCCGGTCCCGCACCAGCTGCCACAGGTCCTCGGGCGACCGTACGCCTCCCGGATAGCGGCAGGCCATGGACACGATCGCGATCGGGTCGTCGTCTGCGGGAGCGACCGAGGCCGCGGTGTCCGGGACGGCGGACGGTACGGACGGCGGGCCGCCGGCGCCGGCCAGGGTGGTCTCCAGATGCCCGGCGAGCGCCTTCACGTTCGGATGGTCGAAGACCACGGTGGCGGGGAGCTTCTGTCCGGTGGCTGTGTTGAGCCGGTTGCGCAGCTCGACCGCAGTGAGGGAATCGAAGCCCAGCTCACGGAAGGCACGGCCGGCCTCGACCTCCGATGTGTCCGCGTATCCGAGCACGGCCGCGACCTGCTTGCGCACGAGGTCGGAGAGCTGCCGCTGGCGTTCGGCGGGTGCCAGCCCGGCGAGCTGGGAGCGGAGCGACTCGGAGGTGCTCTCGGCGGCGTCCGTGTCGGCCTCGTCGGCCTCCAGTGCCCGCAGCACCTCGGGGATCTCGTGCAGCAGCGGACGGCGATGCGCGGCGGTGAAGACGGGGACGAAGCGTTCCCAGTCGATATCCGCCACGGCGAGGAAGGTCTCATCGTGGTCGAGCGCCTGCTGGAGTCCCAGCACGGCCAGGTGCGCCGGCATGAACGGGATACCGCGCCAGCGCAGCTGCTCCTGGACCACGTCGACGCCCATCCCGCCGCCTTCCGGGCTCCAGATGCCCCAGGCGATCGAGGTGCCCGTCAGACCGCGGGCGCGGCGCTGCGCCGCGAGTGCGTCGACATAGGCGTTCGACGCGGCGTAGGCCCCGTGGTCTCCACTGCCCCAGGTGCCGGCGACGGACGAGTACAGCACGAAGGCGTCCAGTCCGTCGCGGTCGAAGAGCGCGTCGAGGTTGCGGGCACCGAGCAGCTTGGCGCGGGCGCCCTCGGCGAACTCTGCCGGCGTGGTGTCGGCCAGCGGCACGAGCAGACCGACTCCGGCCGTGTGCACGACGGAACGGATGGCCGGGCCGTCGGCCTCGACCTGGGTGACCAGCTCGGCCAGCGCGTCGGCGTCCGTCACATCGCAGGCGGCGATGGTGACTCGCACACCCAACTTGGCCAGTTCGTCGCGTAGTTCGGCCGCGCCCGGCGCGTCCGGGCCGCGTCGGCTCGTCAGCACCAGATGCTCGGCGCCCTTACGGGCGAGCAGCCGGGCGGAGTGCGCACCGAGCCCACCGGTACCGCCGGTGACCAGGGCTGTTCCGCTGGTACGCCAGGGGGCGACCGGCTCGCCGCCGTCCAGTGGGGCACGGGTGAGCCGGCGGGTGAGGAGTGCGGCGCCACGGAGCGCAAGCTGATCCTCTTCCCCTCCCACGGCGAGGACCCCGGCCAGCAGGGCCGCCCCGTGGTCGTCCAGTGCGGCGGGCAGGTCGACGAGGCCGCCCCACAGCTTGGGGTGCTCCAGGGCGAACACGCGGGCCAGGCCCCAGACGGCTGCCTGGAGCGGATGCCGGACCGCGTCGTCGGCGAAACCGGTGGCCGCGGACTCCGTCGTGAGCAGCCACAGCGGAGCCTCGACGTCGGTATCGAGGAGTGCCTGCATCAGGGCCACGGACTGGACCAGTCCTACGGTGACCTCGGGGTGCTCGGTCAGCGGCCGCTCGTCCAGTGCGAGGAAGGAGACGACGCCGCTGGGGGCGGCAGTGGTGAGGGAGCCGCGCACCTGGTCGGCCACGCCCTGACGGTCTGTGGTCGACTCCTCCAGGACGAGGAGCGCGGTCTCGGCGCCGCGGTCCCCCATGCCCTGGAGAGTGGCGCGCACGAGCTCGTTGTCCAGGTGGCCAGCGGGCACGACGACGAGCCAGGTGCCATCCAACTCGTCCTGTTCCAGCTCGGGTTGGGGACGCCAGGCGATCCGGTAGCGCCACCCGTCGACCGTGCTCCGCCGCTGACGGCCCTGCCGCCACGACGACAACGCCGGCAACACCTCACGCAAAGCCCCCGGCTCCGCCAGCCCCAACGTCGCCGCCAGACCCTCCAGATCCGCACGCTCCACCGCGTCCCAGAACCGCGCATCCACCGGATCGACCGCACCGTCCACCGACGACCGCCCGGACTCCAGCCAGTAACGGCGGCGCTGGAAGGCGTAGGTGGGCAGGTCCACGAGCTGCGGACGATGCCCGACAAACGCCGGGGACCAATCCACGTCCACGCCCTTCACATACAGCTCAGCGAGTGAGGTGTAGAGCCGCGACAGACCACCGTCGTCCCGGCGCAGGGTGCCCGTCACCACGGCATCCGCACTCGCCGCCTCAGCGGTCTCCTGCACCGGCACCGTCAGGACAGGGTGCGGGCTGACCTCCACGAACACCCGATGATCCGACGCCAACAGCTCACGCACCGCAGGCTCCAGCCGCACCGTCTGCCGCAGATTCGTGAACCAGTACCCGGCGTCCATCTCCGCCGTGTCCAGCCACTCCCCCGTCACCGTCGAAAAGAACGGCACGGACGACGTCCGGGGCACAAGCGGCGCCAAGACCCCCAGCAACTCCTCGCGGATCGACTCCACATGAGCCGAATGCGAGGCGTAATCCACCTCGATACGACGAGCCCGGACCCCACGCTCCCGGCAAACCTCCCTCAGCTCATCGAGCGCGTCCGCGTCACCGGACACCACCACCGACGACGGACCATTGACCGCCGCCACCGAAACCCGACCGTCCCACGGCTCGATCAGCTCCGCGACCCCGGAAGAGGACAGCGCCACCGACACCATCCCGCCACGACCCGACAACGCACGGATCGCCTTGCTCCGCAGCGCCACCACCCGAGCGCCATCGTCCAGACTCAACGCCCCGGCAACACAGGCCGCCGCGATCTCCCCCTGACTGTGACCCACAACCGCCGCAGGCTCCACGCCATGAGCCCGCCACACCTCCGCCAACGACACCATCACCGCCCACAACACCGGCTGCACCACATCCACCCGATCCAGACCCGGGGCTCCGTCTGCCGCACGCAGCACCTCGCGTAGCGACCAGTCGGTGAACGGCTCCAACGCCGCCTCACACTCCGCCAACCGGGCCGCGAACACCGGCGAGGAGTCCAGCAACTCCACCGCCATCCCCACCCACTGCGACCCCTGCCCCGGGAACACGAACACCACATCGGCGTCGCCCTCGAAGGCTCCCGCATCGCCCACCACCGCACCGGCGGGCGTCTCGCCCTCCGCCACGGCACGCAGTCCGGCGACCAGTGCCTCTTGGTCAGCGCCCACCACCACGGCCCGGTGCTCGAGAGCCGCACGCGAGGCCACCAGCGAATGCCCCGTGTCCACCGGCGACTTTCCGGCGGCCGATGCCCACGATGCCAGTCGGTCCGCCTGCGCCCGCAAGGCCGTCGCGGAGCGCGCGGAAACCATCCAGGGCACTGCGGCGGGCGCAGCCTCCGCTGCGGGGGCCGCCGCTGCGGGCTGCTCGTCGGCAGGTTCCTCCGCGGGCGCCTGTTCGAGCAGGACATGGGCGTTGGTGCCGCTACCGCCGAATGACGACACACCGGCCCGCCGGGGCGCGTCCGTCTCGGGCCACGCCGTCTCGTCGGTGAGCAGCCGGACGTTCCCCTTCGACCAGTCCACATGCGGTGAGGGCGAGTCGACATGGAGCGTCGCGGGCAGCACGCCATGGCGTATCGCCTGCACCATCTTCATCACTCCGGCGATGCCGGAGGCTGCCTGCGCATGCCCGATGTTCGACTTGACCGAGCCGAGCCACAGCGGCCGGTCCGCCTCCCGCTCCCGTCCGTAGGTGGCCAGCAACGCCTGAGCCTCGATCGGATCGCCCAGCGACGTGCCCGTGCCGTGCGCCTCCACCACGTCCACCTCACCGGCCGACAGACCGGCATCGGCCAGCGCAGCCCGGATCACCCGCTGCTGCGAGGGCCCGTTCGGCGCGGTCAAACCGTTCGACGCACCGTCCTGGTTGGTGGCGCTGCCGCGAATCACCGCCAGCACCGGATGGCCACTGCGGCGGGCCTCCGACAGGCGCTCCAGCAGCAGGATGCCGACACCTTCGCCCCACGCGGTGCCGTCGGCGGCCGCGGCGAACGGCTTGCACCGCCCGTCCCGCGCGAGCCCCCGCTGACGGCTGAACTCCACGAAGTTCCGTGCCGAGGACATCACGGTCGCTCCGCACGCGAGCGCCATCTCGCACTCTCCGTGCCGCAGCGCCTGGACGGCCAGGTGCAGAGCGACCAGCGAGGACGAGCACATGGTGTCGACGGTGACCGCCGGCCCCTCCAGCCCGAAGCTGTAGGCAAGCCGTCCGGAGAGGACGGCTGCCGATCCTCCGGTCAGCAGATGGCCCTCGACGCCCTCCGGGGCGGTGCTCCCGTCGGCGGCAGCGGCATAGCCCTGATTGCTCGACCCGACGAAGACGCCGGCTTCGCTGCCGCGTACCGATGTCGGGTCGATGCCCGCACGCTCGAAGACCTCCCAGGAGGTCTCCAGAAGAAGCCGCTGCTGCGGGTCCATGGCGAGGGCCTCGCGCGGGGAAATCTCGAAGAAGCCGGCGTCGAACTCAGGGGCGTCGTAGAGGAAGCCGCCCTGGCGGACATAGCTGCTGCCCACCCGGTCGGGGTCCGGGTCGTACAGCTTGTCCACGTCCCAGCCGCGATCGGTCGGCATGGGCCCGATGGCGTCGGTGCCTTCGGCCACCAGCCGCCACAGTTCCTCGGGGGAGCGCACTCCTCCCGGAAGGCGGCAGGCCATTGCGACGATCGCGATGGGATCGTGCTCCCGCGACTCCACCTCCTGTAGCCTGCGGCGGGTCTGTCGCAGGTCCGTGGTGACCCGCTTGAGGTAGTCGCGGAGCTTGTCCTCGTTGTCCATGTAGCGTCAGCCCTTCAAGAAACCGGCGGTCGGTGTGCGTTCCGGATCAGCCGGTCCCGAGTTCCCTGTCGATCAGGTCGAACATGTCCTCATCGCTCGCTTCCGCGAGTTCGTCGTCAACGGTCTCCACCGGTGGCGGCGCCTGGCCTTCCCAGTCGGCGAGCAGGCCGCGCAGCCCTTCGGTGAGCGCCCGCCGGGCGTCGTCGGTGGCCGCTTGCAGTGCGCTCGCGACCTGTTGCAGCTCGGGGAGCACGGCGGTTGCGCTCCCCGGTTCCGGTTCCGGGGGCAGGAGTTCGCCCCGCAGATATTCGGCGAGCGCGGTCGGTGTGGGGTGGTCGAAGACCAGAGTGGCGGGGAGCATGAGCGCGGTGACCGCATTGAGCCGGTTGCGCAGCTCCACTCCGGTCAGTGAGTCGAAGCCCAACTCACGGAAGGCCCGAGCGGGCCGGACCGCGTCGGTCGAGGAGTGCCCCAGTACGGCGGACGCATGGGTGCGGACAAGGTCCAGGAGCATCCGCTTGCGCTTGGCCTCCGGAAGCGCGGCCAGCCTCCCCGGCAGGCCCGAACCCTTCTCGTCGGCCTCGTCCGCCTTGTCCTTCTGGCCGGCGAGCAGTTGCCGTACGTCCGGCAGCTCGTCCAGAAGCGGACGGGGCCCGCTCACCGTGTAGGCGGGGAGGAAGCGGTCCCATCGGATGTCGGCGACGACGAGGGTGGTCTCCCCGTGGTCGATGGCTTCCCGCAGCGCATGTACGGCCAGGCCGGGGTCCATTGCGGGGACACCGCGGCGCCGCAGCTGCTCGGCCACGGCCTCGTCGACCATGCCGCCTCCGGCCCAGGCACCCCAGGCGATGGAGGTGGCCGGGCGGCCCTGCGCCCGGCGCCATTCGGCGAGCGCGTCAAGAGCAGCGTTGGCTGCCGCGTAGGGTCCCTGTCCGCCGTTGCCCCACACTCCGGCGCCGGAGGAGAACAGCACGAAGGCGTCCAGCGGGTGATCCGCCAGCAACTCGTCGAGGTGACAGGCACCGGAAACCTTGGCGTGTACGGCGGCCATGGCGTCGTCGAGGGAAGTCTCGCCCAGTGGACGGGCCTCGCCGACGACGCCCGCGGTGTGCACGACGGCGGTCAGCGGAGCCTCGCCGGTGAACGAGTCCAGCAGCTTGGCCACCGCGGCCCGGTCGGTCACATCGCATGCGGCCACGGTGACGCGCGTACCGAGGGCGGTCAGCTCGGCGGACAACTCGGATGCACCGGGGGCATCCGGGCCGCGCCTGCCGGCGAGTACCACGTGCTCCGCACCGCCGGCCGCGAGCGCCCGCGCCACATGGGCGCCGAGGGCTCCGGTGCCGCCGGTGACGAGAACGGTGCCGCGCGGCTGCCACGGCTCGGCCACAGCCGACGGGGCGAGGGGCGCACGCACCATACGCCGGACATGAACGCCGGAAGGCCGGACGGCATACTCGTCCTCGCTGCCGCCGTCACCGCCGAGCAGGGCCAGGAAACGGCGCAGCGCTTGCTCGTCGAGAGTCCCCGGCAGATCGATCAGGCCACCCCAGCGATCACGGTGATCGAGGCCGAAGACCCGGGCCAGACCCCAGATGGCAGCCTGGCCGGGGTTGCCTATCGGGTCGGACCCCTGGTGGGTTTCCGGTCCCCGGGTGAAGGCATCGGTGGAGACCGCGCCCTGGGTGACCGCCCACAGACGGGCGTTCATCTCCGTGTCGGCCAGTGCCTGGGTGAGTGCCAGGGTGCTGAGCAGACTGCTGGGCACTCCTCGGTGGCCGCCGGCATCCCGGTCGTCCAGCGCGAGCAGCGACACCACGTGCAGCGGGGTATCAGCCTCACCGCGCAGCGCCGCCAGCTGTGCCACCAGTTCCGCACGGTCGGCAGTGGCCGATACGGACATGATGCGGGCCCGGTCGCCGAGACCCTGGGAGGTCGCCTGCACGAGGTCGTCGTCCAGGTGGTCGGCGGGAACAGCGATCAGCCAACGTCCGGCCAACTCACCCTGCTCCGGCTCGGGTTGGGGCCGCCAGACGATCCGGTAGCGCCACCCGTCGACCGTGCTCCGCCGCTGACGGCCCTGCCGCCACGACGACAACGCCGGCAACACCTCACGCAAAGCCCCCGGCTCCGCCAGCCCCAACGTCGCCGCCAGACCCTCCAGATCCGCACGCTCCACCGCGTCCCAGAACCGCGCATCCACCGGATCGACCGCACCGTCCACAGACGACCGCCCGGACTCCAGCCAGTAACGGCGGCGCTGGAA
Organism: Streptomyces sp. bgisy130; assembly: GCF_057708345.1. Lineage (NCBI taxonomy): Bacteria > Bacillati > Actinomycetota > Actinomycetes > Kitasatosporales > Streptomycetaceae > Streptomyces > Streptomyces sp. bgisy130. Next base: position 48,920 of record NZ_JBYISA010000029.1, on the reverse strand, counting down.
GGCGTAGGTGGGCAGGTCCACGAGCTGCGGACGATGCCCGGCAAACGCCACCGACCAATCCACCTCCACGCCCTTCACATACAGCTCAGCGAGTGAGGTGTAGAGCCGCGACAGACCACCGTCGTCACGACGCAAGGTGCCCGTCACCACCGCATCCCCACCCACAACCTCGACGGTCTCCTGAAGCGGCACGGTGAGCACGGGATGCGGACTGACCTCCACGAAGGTGCGGTGGCCGGCCACGGTGAGGGCTTCAATGGCGGGCGCGAACTCCACCGTCTGCCGCAGGTTGGTGAACCAATACCCGGCGTCCATCTCCGCCGTGTCCAGCCACTCCCCCGTCACCGTCGAAAACAACGGCACGGACGACTTCCGGGGCGCGACCGGCGCCAGGACCTCCCGCAGCGTCTCCTCGATCGACTCCACATGAGCCGAATGCGAGGCGTAATCCACCTCAATGCGGCGAGCACGGACCTCGCGCTCCCGACACCTCCCCATCAGTTCATCGAGTGCGTCCGCATCGCCACTGACCACCACGGACGACGGCCCGTTGACCGCCGCCACCGAAATCCGACCGTTCCACGGCTTGATCAGGTCCGATGCATCGGGCGGGGACAGCGCTACCGACACCATTCCGCCACGGCCGGACAACGCACGGATCGCCTTGCTGCGAAGGGCGACCACCCGCGCGCCGTCCGTCAAGCTCAACGCTCCGGCGACACAGGCCGCGGCAATCTCTCCCTGGCTGTGGCCGACGACCGCCGCGGGCTCTACGCCGTGGGCACGCCAGACCTCCGCCAACGACACCATCACGGCCCACAACACCGGCTGCACCACATCCACCCGGTCCAGCCCCGGCGCGCCCTCAGCCCCACGCAGCACCGCGGTCAACGACCAGTCGATGAACGGCCCCAACGCCGCCTCACACTCCGCCAACCGGCCCGAGAACACCGGCGAAGAATCCAGCAACTCCACCGCCATCCCCACCCACTGCGACCCCTGCCCCGGGAAGACGAACACGGTCCTGCCCGGGTCGGCCGCCGCAGCGGCCGGGCTCAACTGCCCCAACTTTGTGATGAGTTCACCGGACTCCGAGCCCACGACCACCGCTCGATGCTCGAACGACGACCGCGATGCCGCCAACGACCACCCCACATCGACCGGCGACCAGCCAGAGCCCGTCACCCGCGACACCAACCGCTCCGCCTGCGCCACCAGCGCATCGGCAGAACGACCGGACACCACCCACGGCACGAGCACGCCGCCGGAGGCGGGAGACGAAATCGAAGCCGACTCCTGTTCCTGCTCAGGCTCCTCCGCCTGCTCGACGATCACATGCGCATTGGTCCCGCTGATCCCGAAGGCGGAGATTCCGGCGCGGCGCGGACGGTCGTCCTCCACCGTCCACGGCCGGGCCTCGGTCAGCAGCTCCACCGCGCCCGACGACCACTCCACCTGCGGCGACGGCTCGTCCACGTACAAGGTCGCCGGCAATTCGGCACACCGCATGGCGAGCACCGTCTTCATGACACCGGCCATCCCGGAAGCGGTCTGGGTATGCCCGATGTTCGACTTGACCGAGCCGAGCCACAGCGGCCGGTCCGCCTCCCGCTCCTGCCCGTAGGTGGCCAGCAGCGCCTGCGCCTCGATCGGATCACCGAGCGACGTGCCCGTGCCGTGCGCCTCCACCACGTCCACCTCACCGGCCGACAGACCGGCATCGGCCAGCGCGGCCCGGATCACCCGCTGCTGCGAAGGCCCGTTCGGCGCGGTCAAACCGTTCGACGCACCGTCCTGATTGATCGCCGTTCCGCGGACGACCGCCAGCACCGGGTGCCCGTTGCGGCGGGCGTCGGACAGGCGTTCCACCAGCAGGACACCGACACCCTCGGAGAGTGCAAAGCCGTCGGCCGCCGCCGAGAACGGCTTGCACCGCCCGTCCCGTGCCAGCCCCCGCTGACGGCTGAAACCGATGAACGGCCCGGGATCAGCCATGATCATCGCGGCTCCCGCGACGGCGAGCGAGCACTCCCCCGAGCGGAGTGCTCGCACTGCCATGTGCAAGGCGACCAGTGCGGACGAGCATGCCGTATCGACCGTTACGGCCGGGCCTTCCAGTCCCAGTGTGTAGGCGACCCGGCCGGAGGCGACGCTGGTGGCCGCCCCGGTCGCGAGATATCCCTCGATGTGCCCAGGATCCGCCGCGCGAAGGCGGTTCCCGTACTCCTGGTCGGTGACGCCCATGTAGACACCGGTCCCGCTGCCCCGCAGGGACTTGGGGTCGATGCCCGCACGCTCGAAGACCTCCCAGGAGGTCTCCAGAAGAAGCCGCTGCTGCGGGTCCATCGCCAGGGCCTCACGCGGCGAGATCCCGAAGAAACCGGCGTCGAAGTCACCGGCGTCGCGCAGGAATCCTGACTCCCGGACGTAGCTGCTGCCCGGCTGGTCGGCATCGGGGTCGTAGAGGCCCTCCAGGTCCCATCCGCGGTCGGTGGGGAAGGCGGACATCGCATCGATGCCTTCCCGCACCAGCTGCCACAGGTCCTCCGGCGACTGGACGCCCCCCGGGTAACGGCAGGCCATGGACACGATCGCGATCGGGTCGGCGTCTGCGTCTGCGTCTGCGTCTGCGGAGATGGGCGCGGACGCGGGCGCCGCGGACGGCTTCGCGGCGGGTTCCTCCTCGCCTGTCATCTCGGCGCCGACGTAGCCGGCGAGCGCGGCCGGGCTGGGGTGGTCGAACACAACAGTCCGTGGCAGCCGCAGCCCGGTGGCACGGCTCAGGCGGTTGCGCAGCTCGACGGCGGTCAGGGAATCAAAACCCAGCTCCTTGAAGGGGCGTTCGGAGTCCACGGGGGTCGTCGTCTTGTCGTGACCGAGCACGGCGGCGATCTGTTCACGGACGAGATCCAGCAGTACGGCGGTGCGTTGCCGGACATCGAGTCCGGCGAGCCGCTGAGCGAGCAGCGACCGGGCGGATCCGCGCGCCGTGCTGTCGCTGCCGTCGCCGCCGCCCCCGTCCCCATCCCCGTCTCCGTCTCCGTCTCCGGCCTCGTTCTCGTCCGCAGCGAGTTGCGGGATCTCCGTGAGCAGGTGACTGGGCCGTACCGAGGTGAAGACGCTGCTGAAGCGCTGCCAGTCCACCTCGGCGACCGCGATCGAGGTGTCGCCGTGGTCGAGCGCCTGCTGGAGCGCGGTGAGCGCGGTGTCCGGGTCGATGACGGGCACTCCGCGGCGCCGCAGTACCTCGTGAACCGAGTCGGCGATCATGCCGCCGCCGGCCCAGGGGCCCCAGGCGACCGACAGTACCGGCAGCCCGTCGGCCCGGCCGCGTTCGGCACGGGCGTCGAGGAGGGCGTTGGCCGCGGCGTATGCGCCGTGGTCGGCCACTCCCCAGGTGCCGGATATGGAAGAGAAGTAGACGACCGCGTCGAGTTCTGCGGGGTCGAGTACGGAGGCCAGATGGCCGGCTCCGGCGACCTTGCCCACGAGCGCCGCCGCGAGGTCTTCCGGACCGGCTCCGGCCAGCGGACCGAGGACGCTGACACCGGCGGCGTGCACAACGGCCCGCACCGGTTCCCCGTCCTGCTCGATCTGCCGCACGAGGTCCGCCACCGCCTGCTGATCGCCCATGTCGCACCCCGCCACGGTGACCTGGACGCCCTGGTCACGGAGTTCGGAGCACAGTGCGGCCACGCCGGGGACATCGGCGCCACGACGGCCGGTGAGGACGAGATGTTCCGCGCCATGGGCGGCGAGCCAACGGGCGATATGGGCGCCCAGCGCTCCGGTACCGCCGGTGACGAGAACGGTGCCGCGGGGCCGCCAGGAGTGCCGCGGCGTCACACCGACGACCGGTGCGGGAATCAGCCGCCGCCCGAACAGGGCGGCCCCGCGGACAGCGAGCTGGTCCTCGTCGTCACCGGCTGCCAGGATCCGCGCCACCAGTGCCGCCGGCCGGCCGTCCGCCGCCGGCTGACCACCGGCCTGGGCGGGCATGTCGATGAGGCCGCCCCAGCGCTCCGGGTGCTCCAGCGCGGCGACCCGGCCGAGCCCCCAGATCCCGGCCTGGTCGGGATTCACCGGCGCACCGTCCTCGCCGGTGGCGCTGCCGGTGGCGACCGCACCTCGGGTGACGCACCACAGCGGGGCGCCGATCCCGGCTTCTCCGAGCGCCTGGAGCAGTGCGAGGGTGAGCGAAAGACCGGTGGGAACGCAGGGGTGAGTACGGTCCGGCCGTTCATCCAGGGCCAGTAGTGACAGCACTCCGGCGTACGGAGCGGACTCGGCGCGCAGCAGATCCGCCAGCTCGGCGCCGTCGTCCACCGTCAGTGAGTGTGCGCGTGCGCCCGCTTCCTCCAACGCCTCCCGGGCACCCCGCACCAGCACGTCGTCCCCGTACCCGGCCGGAACCACCACGAGCCAACTGCCGTCAAGTTGCCGGGCGGCCGGCTCGGTGAGGGGCCGCCACACAATGCGGTAGCGCCAGCCGTCCGCTGTGTCCCGCTGCCGCCGACTCCGGTGCCACGACGACAGCGCAGGAAGCACCTCGTTCAGGGTCTCGACGCCGGGCAGCCCGAGCGTGCCCACCAGCGCTTCCGCGTCCTGGTCCCCGACGGCCGTCCAGAACGCCTCTTCCTCAGGGGATACGGCCACGGCCGGAGCATCCGGCTCCAGCCAGAAGCGCTGCCGCTGGAATGCATACGTCGGCAGCTCCACCCGGTGCGGGCGCCGGTCGGCGAACACGGGGGACCAGTCGACGTCGACACCGTGCGCATACAGCTCAGCGAGTGAGGTGTAGAGCCGCGAGAGACCACCGTCGTCCCGGCGCAGGGTGCCCGTCACCACCGCCTCCACACCGGCAGCCTCGACGGTCTCCTGAAGCGGCACGGTGAGCACGGGATGCGGACTGACCTCCACGAACGTGCGGTGACCGGCCGCGATGAGGGCTTCGACGGCAGGCGCGAACTCCACCGTCTGCCGCAGGTTGGTGAACCAGTACCCGGCGTCCATCTCCGCCGTGTCCAGCCACTCCCCCGTCACCGTCGAAAACAACGGCACGGACGACGTCCGGGGCGCGAGGGGCGCCAAGACCTCCAGCAACTCCTCGCGGATCGACTCCACATGAGCCGAATGCGAGGCGTAATCCACCTCGATACGACGAGCCCGGACCCCGCGCTCCCGGCAAACCTCCCTCAGCTCATCGAGTGCATCCGCGTCACCGGAGACCACAACGGACGACGGGCCATTGACCGCCGCCACCGAAACCCGACCGTCCCACGGCTCGATCAACCCCGATATCTCGGAAGAGGACAGCGCCACCGACACCATCCCGCCACGACCCGACAGCGCACGGATCGCCCTGCTCCGCAGCGCCACCACCCGAGCGCCATCGTCCAGACTCAACGCCCCGGCAACACAGGCCGCCGCGATCTCCCCCTGACTGTGACCCACAACCGCCGCAGGCTCCACACCATGAGCCCGCCACACCTCCGCCAACGACACCATCACCGCCCACAACACCGGCTGCACCACATCCACCCGATCCAGACCCGGGGAGCCCTCGACCGCACGCAGCACCTCGCGTAGCGACCAGTCGGTGAACGGCTCCAACGCCGCCTCACACTCCGCCAACCGGGCCGCGAACACCGGCGAGGAGTCCAGCAACTCCACCGCCATCCCCACCCACTGCGCCCCCTGACCAGGGAACACGAACACCGTTCCTGACCCAGGGGCAGCGGGTACGGAGCCCGTGGCAGTACGGGGGCCGGGGTCGCCCTCGGTCACGGCGTGCAGCTCCGAGAGCAGCGCGGCGCGGTCGGCGCCGATGAGCACCGCTCGGTGTTCCAGTGCCGCGCGGGTCGTGAGCAGGGAGTGCGCCACGTCGTACGGTGCGGCGTCGGGGAGGGAATCGAGATGGGTGGCGAGCGCGGCTGCCTGTGCGCGCAGTGCGTTCGGGGTGCGGCCATGCACGACCCATGGCACAACCGGACGCTCGATGGCGCCGTCACCCGTTTCGTCGCCGCCCTGGTCCTCGTCGCCGCCCGGCCCGTGCGGGGCTTCCGACGGACGCTGTTCCACGATCACATGCGCATTGGTGCCACTGATGCCGAAGGACGAGACACCGGCCCGGCGCACCTGCCCGTTCTCCTCCCACGGCTGCGCCGCGGTGAGCAGCCGTACCGCGCCTGCCGACCAGTCCACATGCGGGGACGGTGCATCGAGGTGCAGAGTTTCCGGCAGCACGCGATGTTGCAGCGCGAGCACCATCTTGATGACCCCCGCGACCCCGGCGGCGGCCTGGGTGTGACCGATGTTGGACTTGAGCGAGCCGAGCCACAGCGGCCGGTCCTCGTCGCGGTCACTGCCGTATGTGGCGAGCAGCGCCTGGGCCTCGATGGGGTCGCCGAGCGCCGTCCCGGTACCGTGCGCCTCGACCGCGTCGACCTCGGACGGCTGAAGCCCGGCAGCGGCGAGCGCGGCCCGGATCACGCGCTCTTGCGAGAGCCCGTTGGGGGCGCTGAGACCGTTCGAGGCGCCGTCCTGATTGATGGCGCTGCCGCGCATCACGGCCAGCACCGGGTGGCCGTTGCGCCGGGCGTCCGACAGGCGCTCCAGCAGCAGGATCCCGGCGCCCTCGCCCCAGGCCGTGCCGTCGGCGGCGGCGGCGAACGGCTTGCACCGTCCGTCGGGCGCGAGCCCCCGCTGCCGGCTGAACTCCACAAACATTCCCGGCTGGGACATCACCGTCGCCCCACCGGCGAGCGCGAGTGTGCACTCTCCTCCGCGCAGCGCCTGCGCCGCCAGATGCAGCGCCACCAGGGATGACGAGCACGCCGTGTCCACGCTGATGGCCGGTCCTTCGAGACCGAGCGTGTAAGCGATGCGTCCGGAGGCAACGCTCGTGGTCGTTCCGGTCAGGACATGCCCCTCGACCTGGTGGCTGGCCTGGTGGAGACGGGGGCCGTACTCCTGTGCCATGGCACCGACGAACACACCCGTGAGACTGCCGCGGATTCCCGCCGGGTCGATACCTGCCCGTTCCAGCGCCTCCCAGGAGGTCTCCAGGAGAAGCCGCTGCTGCGGGTCCATCGCCAGGGCCTCACGCGGCGAAATCCCGAAGAACCCGGCGTCGAAGGACGCGGCATCCAGGAACCCGCCCTCGCGTGCGTAACTGGTGCCCGAACGTTCGGGGTTCGGGTCGTACAGGCCGTCGGTGTTCCAGCCCCGATCAGTGGGAAACGGCGACACCGCGTCCACTCGGTCCCGCAGCACCTGCCAGAGATCTTCGGGCGACCGTACGCCACCGGGGTAGCGGCAGGCCATCGCGACGATGGCGATCGGCTCATCGGGGTCGATGGCCGGGCGGTGCGCTTGTTCCACGGCGTTGCTGCCGCCCAGGAATTCCGCGTCGATATGGCGAGCCAGCCGGGCGGGAGAAGGATGGTTGTACAGCGCCGTGGACGGCAGCCGTACCGTGAGCTCCCGGTTCAGCCGATTGCGCAGCTCCACCGAGGTGACCGAGTCGAAGCCCAGATCCTTGAAGGTCCGGCCCACGTTGACCGCGGAGGGCTCCCGATGGCCGAGCACTGCGGCAGCGTTGTCCCGTACGACATCGAGCGTCGGCCGGCTCGTCCCGGAGCCGGCGGAGGTGGCATCGGCGGGCCGGATCGGCTCCTGGGAAGCGGACCGGCTGGGGCGCTCGGCGGTGTGCTCCACCCAGTGCCGCTCGCGCTGGAAGGCGTAGGTGGGCAGATCCACGAGCCGGGGACGATGGGCAGCGAAGGCCGGGGACCAGTCGACGTCCACACCGTTCACGTACAGCTCGCCCAGTGAGAGGTAGAACCGGGCGAGCCCGCCCGCACCGCGGCGCAGCGTGCCCACCACCACCGCCTCGGCACCCGCGTCCTCAACCGTCTCCTGCACCGGCATCGTCAGCACCGGATGCGGGCTGACCTCCACGAACGTGCGGTGACCGGCCGCGATGAGGGCTTCGACGGCAGACGCGAACTCCACCGTCTGCCGCAGATTGGTGAACCAGTACCCGGCGTCCATCTCCGCCGTGTCCAGCCACTCCCCCGTCACCGTCGAAAACAACGGCACGGACGACGTCCGGGGCGCGACCGGCGCCAGAGCCGCCCTCAGCGTCTCCTCGATCGACTCCACATGAGCCGAATGCGAGGCGTAATCCACCTCGACCCGTCGCGCACGCACCCCACGCTCCCGGCACGCCGCCACCAACCGGCCCAGAACATCACCATCACCGGACACCACCACCGACGACGGGCCATTGACCGCCGCAACCGAGACCCGACCGTTCCATGCCTTGATCAACTCCTCCGTCTCGGGCCGGGGCAACGCCACCGACACCATCCCGCCGCGACCCGACAGGGCACGGATCGCCTTGCTGCGCAGCGCCACGATCCGGGCGCCGTCGGCCAAACTCAGCGCCCCGGCGACGCAGGCCGCGGCAATCTCTCCCTGGCTGTGCCCCACCACCGCGGCAGGCTCCACACCATGGGCGCGCCACACCTCCGCCAACGACACCATCACCGCCCACAACACCGGCTGCACCACATCCACCCGGTCCAGACCCGGGGCGCCCCACAGCCCACGCAGCACACCGGTCAACGACCAGTCGGTGAACGGCTCCAGCGCCGCCCCGCACTCCGCCAATCGACGCGCAAACACCGGCGAGGAATCCAGCAACTCGACCGCCATCGCCACCCACTGCGAGCCCTGACCAGGGAAGACAAACACCGCCCCGCCAGAGCGGTCGGCCACTTCGCCGAGTGTCACTGCGGCATCGGCATGTCCGTCTGCCACCGCGCGTACCCCGGAGGTCAGTTCGCCGGTCTCTGCCCCGACGACGACCGCCCGGTGCTCGAACGACGTCCGCGACGCCACCAACGACCAACCCACATCAACCGGCGACAGACCAGACCCCGCCACCCGTGACACCAACCGCTCGGCCTGCCCCGCCAACGCACCCGCAGAACGGCCCGACACCACCCACGGCACCACCACACCCGCACCCGCACCGGAGGACACAGCCGTCGACGCAGCAGCGCACTCCTCCTCGGCCGGCTCCGTCCGCTCGGGCTGCTCGGTCCGCCCCACGATCAGGTGCGCATTCGTGCCGCCCATGCCGAACGAGGAGACGCCTGCGATGAGTTGCCGGCCCTCCTGCGCCGTCCATGCACAAGGCTCCGTCTGCACCCGCAGGTTCAGGGCATCAAGCGGAATGTCGGGGTGGGGTGTGGTGAAATTCAGGCTCGGCACGAGGTGTCCGTGCTCCACGCACAGCACCACCTTCAGCAGTCCTGCGATTCCTGCGGCCCCTTCCAGGTGGCCGATGTTCGACTTGACCGAACCCACCGGCAGCGGGGTGCTCCGCCGTGGGTCGGTGCCGAGAGCGGCGCCGAGTGCCGCCGCCTCGATGGGGTCGCCGACTTTGGTGCCGGTGCCGTGCAGTTCCACATAGCCGATATCGACGGGGTGGATGCCGGCACGTTCGCAGGCCAGGCGCAGCACCTCTTCCTGCGCGGCGGCACTCGGCGTCGTGAGTCCGGGCCCGCCGCCGTCGTTGTTGACCGCTCCGCCGCGGATCACGCAGTGGACATGGTCACCGTCCGCCAGTGCCCTGGCCAGCGGCTTGAGGACGACGAGGCCGCCTCCCTCGCCGCGTACGAACCCATTGGCACGGGCGTCGAAGGGGTAGCAGAGGCCGCTCGGGCTGAGTGCGCCGAAGCGGGACATGGCGATGGTGCTCTCGGGGGCGAGATTGAGGTGCACCCCGCCGGCCAGGGCGGTTTGGCAGTCTCCACGACGCAGACTGTCGCATGCGGCCTGGACCGCGACGAGCGACGAGGACTGAGCGGTGTCCAGGGTCATGCTGGGGCCGCGCAGACCGAGGTGGTAGGAGATGCGGTTGGCGATGAGTCCGCGGTTGAGGCCGGTCGGAGTGTGATGGTCGAGTGCTGCGGGGCCCTGCTGGTGGACGAGTACGGCGTAATCCTCGACGGTGGCTCCGATGTACACCCCGGTCCGGTGGCCGTTGAGCCTTTCGGGGCGGATGCGGGCGTTTTCCAGGGCCTCCCAGCCGAGTTCGAGGGCGAGTCGCTGCTGCGGGTCCATCGATTGCGCCTCGCGCGGTGAGACGCCGAAGAAGGTGGCGTCGAAGGCGGCGACGTCGTCGAGGAAGCCCCCCCGGGCCGGCTCGGACACCCCTGACCGCGCCAGGAGTTCGGTGGTCCAGCGGTCGGCGGGCGCCTCGGTGACGGCGCTTCTGCCGTCGCGGAGGAGTTCCCAGAGGGCGTCGGGATCGGCCGCCCCGGGCAGGCGGCAGGAAAGGCCGATGACCGCGATCGGCTCGCCGTGTGGCGAGGGAATCGTGGAGCCCGCGGATTCCGACCCGTTCATCAAACGCACTCCCTACGCGAAGCGGCACCGGCTTGCGTTCACCGTTCCACAGCGGCGGGCTCCGAAAGGCGGGCCGAAGGCCACCTCTAGGGGAACTCCTAGGCGCGGCAGAAGGTCCTTCCGTACCGCCCTGAGCAGGGCTTCCGCACCAGCGCGCGGCCGCTTGGGGCAAGCCTTCGGAGGCGGACCGGTACCCGTTTCCCGGGCGCTTCGGTGCCCTGGCCGCCCCGCCCGGCCGCCGGGGGCGAGGCGCAGAAGGACTAGGTGAATGCCAGGACTCTCCGGTGCAGGCTGTGAAGGGAAAGGGCGGCCGTCCGGTGCCGTACACACATCAGCATGGAGGGGTGCAGCAATGCATTTGGACAGCACAGTGGAGCCGTCGCAGTCACCCGGCCCCGCACTGTCTTCCCGGCGGGCGGTGGCACTGTCCTGCCGGCTGGCTGCCTCCGCGCTCGCCACCGATGGCGGGGTGATGAGCAACAAGGCGTTTCACGCGTGGTTCGAGGAGCGGCAGCGTACCCATGCGCTGGAGGTCAGCCGTATCGCCTTCGAGGAACTACGGGGCTGGAACTTCGCTCCCGGAAGCGGGAATCTGCGGCATGACAGCGGGCGGTTCTTCTCCATCAAGGGCATCCGGGTCCGCTCCGACTACGGGCCGGTCCGCGAGTGGTGCCAGCCGATCATCCACCAGCCGGAGATCGGTGTGCTGGGCATCGCGGTCCGCGAGATCGACGGGGTGCTGCACTGTCTGATGCAGGCCAAGCCTGAGCCGGGGAACATCAACGGGGTGCAGCTCTCCCCCACGGTGCAGGCCACCAAGAGCAACTACACGCGCGTGCACGGCGGTTCCGCTGTGCCGTACATGGACTGCTTCATCGACCCCGATCCGCGCCGGGTGCTGGCCGATGTGCTCCAGTCCGAGCAGGGGTCGTGGTTCTTCCGCAAGCGCAACCGCAACATGGTGGTCGAGGTGGGCCCCGAGGTCGAGGCGGGCGAGGACTTCTGCTGGGTCACGCTGGGCCAGCTCGGTGCGCTGCTGCGCCATCCCGATCTGGTGAACATGGATGCCCGTACGGTGCTGTCCTGCATCCCCGACTGGCGCGCGGGTTCGTCGACGGCCCATGCCGGCCTGCACTCCGATACGGAGATCCGCAGCTGGGTCACGACGCGACGGGCCCGGCACGAGATCACCACCGAGCCGCTGCCGCTGCGCGAGGCGGTGGGCTGGCGCCGTTCGGACGAGGCGATCTCGCACGAGAGCGGGCTCTTCTTCAGTATCGTCGCGGTCGATGTCAGCTCGCACCGGCGTGAGGTCCCGGCCTGGTCACAGCCGCTGCTCGAACCGCACGGGCTGGGGATTGCCGCGCTGCTGGTGAAGCGGATCGGCGGGGTGCCGCACGCGCTGCTGAGCGCACGGGTCGAGCCGGGGTTCCTCGATGTGGTGGAGCTCGGGCCCACTGTGCAGTGCACTCCGGAGAGCTATGCCCATCTTCCCGCCGCGGACCGTCCCCGGTATCTCGATGCCGTGCTGGACCACAGTCCGGGGCGGACGCTGTTCGATGCCGTGCTGTCGGAGGAGGGCGGCCGCTTCCGCCATGCCCGCAGTCGCTACCTGATCATCGAGGTGGACGAGGACTTCCCGACCGAGGCGCCCGAGGACTTCCGTTGGGTGACGCTCTGTCAAATAGCTGAACTGCTGAAGTACAGCCACCATCTGAATGTGCAGGCCAGGACGCTGGTCGCGGGGATGAGGACGATCCGGTAGCCGAAATCGACGCGTTCGTGACCGGCGTTCCGGGCCGCCCCGGGACGCCGGTCCCGTCGGCGTTCGCGGGGCCCCCGGGGTTCCTGTGCACCGGCAGCCCAGCGATGGCGCCCCGCAGGTCGCTCAGCACGCCTCCCCCGCATCGACGCGCTGGGAGGGTACCTCTGCTGTCCCGCTGTCCAGGTCGGCCATGCCTCGCATCCTGTGGTCGCCGCAGGAGAGGCGTCAACGGCCACGGGTCACTTCTGTGTATTTCCCTAGAAGAGTGGCCGAACTCGATCACCGCCAGGGCATGGAACCAGCCACGACCTGCGCCGATGCAATCCGCGACGTTCGCCGGTGCAGACAGGGCCGTTGGCCCGGTTGACACCTCTCACCTGGGGTTCCACGATGCCTCGTGAGCTTGTCAGACAGCCGGACAGGCATGACTGAGGGGGTTCGACTCCGGCTGCCCGCTCACCCCAAGAGGCGGCCGGACCGAGACGCCTCCCCCCGGCCACAAGCCGTGGGCCCCGGCGGAGGAGAAGCCTCAGATTCTCCTCAAGAACCTCGCAGGACACCTGAGATTTGTGCGTAACTTTGGTCACACCGCTACGACTTGGCTCCCCCGCGAATTCCTGCTTTGCCGTCACCGTGCGATCCACTGTGCCTGCACCGCTCGGAGCCGCAGCAAACCCGAACTCCGGCAAAAACATTCATGACGGATACCTGTCACACCAAATCCTTTTCCGGAGACGCTACCGCCGAGTCTTTCCTTACCGCCCTTCAGAGATCGGCGAGGACTCCCTGCGGATGTGGCAACCTTGAACACGGAGAACGACGAAATACCTGTGCATCACACTGCCGTTGGAAGGTGAGCACCGACAGGAATCAACAGAAACCTGCAATACACGCCGGGCGCCCGGCGTAAGCGGCAGAAACCCGACAGGCTGCCTCGACCGCACTGCCCAGCCGGATTTCTGCGCTTCCTGCCCCACCGCCGGTGCCACCTACGGCGGCATGGCCGTAGCAGTACGCGCCCTGTGCGCCGAGCACCGACGGCGGTGCGGTCGGGAGATGCCCGGTACCGCTCCCCGCTCGTCCGCACAGTGTGCGAAACCCTCGGCACACGCCGCTGCAAAAACAGCTCGCGGTCTGAAGGGATCTGAACCTGATGTTGCTGGACCGCGAGGTGGAACTCGACCTGGCAGCCACCGCCCTCGAAAGAGGGCGAGGTGCTCTGGTACTGGTCACCGGTCCGTTGGGGGTCGGTAAATCAGCACTCCTCGACGGCATCGGCGCCCTTCGCGCGGCGCAGGGAGCCCTGCGCCTGCGGGTGAACGCGGCGCCGATGGAGCGGGACTTCCCCCTGGGGGCGGCCCGCCAGCTCCTGGAACCGACGCTACGGCACGCTTCGCCGGAGGTAATGGCGCGATGGACCGCGGGGAGCGCGAGTCATGCGCGCAGCGCGCTCGAAGCCGGCCTGCCCGTTGGTGCGGTACCGGCACAGCCCGTTCTGGACAGCCTCACCGCGCTCATCGAGAACATGGCCCGCGACCAGCCCGTTCTGCTACTCGTCGACGAACTACAGTGGGCAGACCCGGCCACCCTCCACTGGCTGCGGCATCTGAGCGGGCGGCTCGCCGGCCTGCCGGTGCTCCTGGTGTGTGCCGTCCGCGAGGGTGACGGCCTTGCCGGACATCCGGCGGTCCAGGGTGTCATCGAACATGCCACGCACATCCTGCGCCCGGGAAACCTCGCTTGGCAGGACACTCACGCGCTGATCCGCCGGTATCACGGCGAAGCGCCGGACCGGGCGTTCGCCGCGGCCTGCCACCGGGTCACCGGCGGCAATCCCCTGATACTCCATTGCCTTCTGGCGGATGCCGCGCACCGGGACCTCCAGCCCGTCGCGGACAACGCGGAGACTGCCGCCGCACTCCGGCCCGCCGCACTGCGACACCGGCTGCTGCTGCGCCTGGACGCGCAAGTGGAGGAGGTCGGGAGGATTGCCCGCGCCATGGCCGTGCTCGGGGACGATATGACCCCGGAGCTGCTGAGCAAGCTGGCCGAGGTGGACTCCACCGGGCGGGACCATGCCCTGCGGAAGCTGACGGATCTCGGTCTGACGGCCGGCGGACAGCATTCCCGGTACGTGCACGCCCTCGTGCAGGAAGCGGTGGCGGAGGGCATACCCCTGGAGGAACGGACCGCCATGCATGCGCTGGCGGCCGAGCTGCTGCACCGGTCCGGCCGGCCTCCCGAGCAGGTGGCAAGGCATCTGATGGCCCTCACCGCACCGACCTACACGTGGGCCACCGAGGTGCTGCGCGCGGCGGCCCGCACCGCGCAGGGCAGGGGCGCGCCCGAGGTCTCCGCACGCTATCTGCGGCGGGCCCTGATGGCCAGTTCACCGGACAAGGAAAGGGCGGAACTGCTGGTCGACCTGGCCACGTCGGAACGCAGCTTCGCCCCGTACACGTCCGTGCGGCACATCGCCCAGGCCGTCCTGCTGTGCGACGGCCCCGTGCAGCGCGCGCAGGCCGTGGTGCGGCTTGCGCCCAGCGCGTTCCCCTCGACTCTGCTGCCCGTCCACGAGCTGCTGCAAGAGGCGGCGGACGAGCTGGGGCCCGAGGACCGGCTGCACGGACCGGAACGGGAACTCGCGCTGCGCCTGGAGGCCCGCATCCGGCATTCGACCCTGCCGGATCCGGAGAAGCTGGCCGGCTCCGTGGCCCGTCTCGTCGGTCTGGGTCCCGAGCCGAAAACCGACACCGTGGCCGAGCGGGAGCTGCTCGCCCCGCTGATCGGTGCCGCGACGTTCTCCAACGCGCTGCCTGCCCATGAGGTGGCACAGCTCGCGAAGCGTGTCCTGGAGCGCGAGCCGGCTCTGCCCTCGCATGTGCACACCACCATGCCGCTGGTGGTGGCCGGCCTCGTGGCAGCGGACGCCATCGAGGAGCTGGGTTCCTGGCTCGACGCGGTCCAGCAGAACGCGGAGGGGCGGCAGACGCGCGTGGAGCAGGCGCTGATCGGCACCGAACAGGCACTTGTCTCGCTGGCCCGCGGCCGTCTGACGGTGGCCAAGAAGCAGGCGCTCGCCGCCTTCGAACTGGCCGGGGCGAAGCAGGAGGAAGTCTTCACCCTGTCGTCGATGACCCTCGCCACGTGCTCGATCCTCACCGGGGACCACCAGCTCGCCGACCGGCTGCTCGCCGTCAAGTACCGGGCGGAGGGGGAGCCGTATGTGTGGTCGGGACTGGCCATGCTGAAGGGGCAGAGCGCGGCACGGAAGGGCGATCCGGATGCGGCGCTGGGCCACTTCCTCGACGCCGGGCGGCGTCTTGAGCAGTGCGGATGGCTCAACCCGGCGCTGCTCCCCTGGGCCTCGGCCGCCGCATTTCTGCACCGCCACCTCGGTGAGCGCGAGCAGGCCAGGGAGCTGAGTGCGCTGGAGGTGCAACGGGCCCGTGCCTGGGGGGCGCCGGGGCCGCTCGGCCGGGCGCTGCGCGTGTACAGCCACATGGTCGAGGGTCCGGGCAGCACCGATGTGCTGAGAGAGGCCGTGGAGGTACTGCAACTGTCCGCCAACCGCTTCGAGTTGTGCCAGGCCCTGCTGGACCTCGGCGAGCGCCTCGGCCCGGCCGACACCCAGGGCCGCGCGGCGCTGCGCCGGGCCTACGCGGGGGCAGTCGAGTGCGATACCCCCTGGCTGGCCCGGCGAGCGAAGGTGCTGCTCGCCGAGGCACCACCGGACCCGGAGGCCACCCGCGGTCAACTGACTCCCGCAGAGCGGAAGGTCGCCGAGCTGGCCGCCTCGGGGAGGACGAACCAGACGATCGCCAACGAGCTGAACATCACGTGTCGCGCCGTGGAAAAACATCTGACGAATTGCTACCGAAAGATGTCAATTCCAGGGCGGGTGCATCTCTCCGCTGCATTGCGAGAACTCGACCGGCAGCCCAGCTCGCCCGGCGCGGCGGCGGCCTGCTGACCTCCCGCACCCTCGTCTTTGTCGTAGGGGCCGGCGTCGCATGGCGACGTCGGCCTCACTCAACAATCCTGCCATGACAAAGAGTTATTGCTACCGCACCGTATTGATACCGAACCACCGCACCGAGACACCACAGTGTTTTGCTATGCGCCACTTGTTGCGTTGACTCCCGGGATACGGCGTTCCTAGGGTTTGAACAGCGAAATACCAATGCAAGTAATGAACTTCGCTCCAGTGGAACGGTGGAGCGAGGACGACCAATGCCTCATTCGACGGTCGCATTTCCCGGTGCGTCGACCGCAGAAAGACGGTAGCTCCCTTGACATCCCAGCAATACGCCGACCTGATGCCGCTGGCGGCGCCCCCGCACCCCCAGCCCCCCCACCCCCCGCGAGTGCCCGACCAGCCCGCCCTCGGAGCTGGACGGCGCCCGATCGACCACCCACACGCATGTATGGCGAGCCTCAACGAATCGCTGGCGATCACGGCCGCCGACGCGGAGTTCTTCCGGCTGTTCGACCAGGACTCCGCCGAAACGTGTGGACGCAGCCTCTACTCGCTTCTGCATCCCAGCGCTCCCGGGCTGCTGAACCGGCACTTCGCCCGCCTGGCCGAGGGACAGCGCGCACGATTCGTGGAACGGATGGTGGGGATCCGGGGCGAGGAGGTGCCGTTCTCGGGCGAACTGACCGGCATAGCGGTGCGGAGCGAGTCGGAACAGGCTCCGTCGTTCGTCGTGGTCGTCCGGCCCGACGACGCGTCGGCCTCGCTCACCGCCCAGGAGGACGCGCCGGCAGGGCGCAGGCAGCTGCTCTCCGAGCTCGACGCACAGATCCTCCAAGGCGTCGCCAGTGGCGCCTCCACGGTGCAGCTGGCCGCCCGGCTCTACCTCAGTAGGCAAGGCGTGGAGTATCACGTCGGCCTGATGCTGCGTCGGCTCAAGGCACCCAATCGAGCCGCATTGGTCGCCCGGGCCCACTCCATGGGGATGCTCACCATCGGCAGTTGGCCCCCCAGGGTCCTCCCCGAGTTCGTGAAGGACGCCGACAGCCGGCGCAGCCGCGGCCGCCGCACGGACACTCCCCGGCGGCGCTCCGCAGCCGCCCGCCCCGAGGCCCCGGCGTCGGCCGTCCCGGGCGGCCGGCGGACCACGTCGGACATGACGAACTCCCGGGCCTCATAAGGCAGCAGAACGACCGTCAGCACAGCGGGGCCCCGGTGGGGCACCCCGGCACCCCTTCTCTGCGCACCCGCCGCCGGCTCCGTGAGGACGGTCCCCCTCTCCTCGCGGAGCCGGTGTTGCGTTGGCGCGGCGGCGGATGGATCCAGGCGGGCCGACTCATCCCCCGTATCCCCACGCTCATTTGACGAAGCGTTCGTTTTGCCGCTCCCTCGCCGCTGTCGCACCCGCCCGGTCCCTGCCACACGTGCACGGGGCTCACTTCCGGCCCGGGACGGGCACGTGGCGTGCTCCGGCGCAGCACCCATATGGCCTTTGGGGAGATGTCTTCGCCAAAGCTTCGCCTCCGGGGTACCCCCGGCGGTCTCCGGTTCGCTGCACATAGGCGAAACTGGGGAAAGCGCCCCTACGGGGAGAGGGCAAGGAGACAGCAATGCACCGGCAGTATTCCCCTGCGCACGAGCGTCGCCGCGTACCACGCGGGGCCTGCGCGGGAGCGGACCGGCCGACGACCGACGGCCACCCGCATGCTGTGTCCCTGCCCACGGCGGACCGCCCGGAACGACCGTGCCGGGTGCAGGTGCGTGCAGAGGAGACTCCCGATGACCGACGGGATAGACACCGACACGTTCGAATGCCGGCGGGACCGGTTGACGCTCGTCAATCGCGAGGAGGAGATGTCCTCCCTCACCGCTCTCGTACAGGACGCCCGCGCCGGATCAGGCGGTATCGCGCTCCTGGAGGGCGTCGTCGGCATCGGGAAGAGTCTGCTGCTGGACAGGCTGGTGTCCACGCTCCCTCCCGACGGTCTGTATGTGCTGACGGCCCGCTGCGACGCTCTGGAGCAGGACTTCCCGTTCGGCGTCGTGCGCCAGCTCTTCGAACCGCTGCTGGCCTCCCTCGACGAACCGCAGCTCACCCGGCTGCTGGACGGTGCCCGTACCGCCGCGCAGGCGCTCAGCGGTGAGAAGCTGCCGTGCGACGCCCTCCTCCCCACCGAGGACATGTCGTACGCCGTGCTGCACGGGCTGTACTGGTTCACCTGCAATCTGGCGGCGGAGGCGCCGCTCGTGATCGTGGTCGACGATGCGCACTGCGCCGACATGGCGTCCCTGCGCTTCCTGACCCACCTCGCGCGCCGGATCGAAGGCCTTCCCATCCTGCTGGTGCTGTCCCAGCGCACCGGCGACGCAGCGACGGACGCCGCACTCCTCGGTGACATCGCCGGCCAGCCGCTCTGCCGGGTGCTGCGGCCCGGTCCGCTGACCCACCAAGGGATCGGCCATCTGGTGAAGACCGTCTTCGGCCACGAGGCGGACGACGAGTTCCACGAAGCCTGCCTGGCGATCACCGGCGGCAACCCCCTGCTCGTCCACTCCCTGCTGAGCGCCCTGTGGCTCGGCGGCCGGCCACCGACCGTCGATGGTCTGCCGTACGTCACCGCGCACGACGGTGCCTTCTTCCACGAAGCGGTCCGTTCCGTCCTGGAGCAACAGCCCGAGTCCGCCGCGGCGGGCCGCGCACTGGCCGTGATGGGCGACGATGCCCTGCCGGAGGTGTGCGCACGGCTGGCTGGGCTGGATGACGCGACGCACTCCGCCGCGATGCGGGCGCTGCGCTCCAACGGATGGGTCTCGGAGGTCGACGACGGCCGCAGATGGTCCTTCAATCACGGGCTGATCAGGGAAGTCATCCTGGCGGACCTGCCACCCGAACAGCTCGCGGAGGAGCACCAGCACGCTGCCCGCCTGCTGCTGGACGCGGGGGCGCGTGCTGAGCAGGTGGCGGGCCATCTGCTGATGACCACCCGGCCGGCCACCGAGGACTGGGCGGTGACCGTGCTGCGGGAGGCCGCCCGGGAGGCGTCGTTCCGTGGTGCCCCGGCACTGGCGGTGGATCTGCTGCGGCACTGTCTGCCCGAGGAGGGGCGGACGCCCGAGGACACTCCGGTCCTCGTGGAGCTGGGTCTGGCCGAGGCGGGCGTGGACCCGCCGGCGAGTGTCCGGCATCTCCAGGCGGCGCTGGAGCATGTGCATGAGCCACCGCTGCGCTTCCGTCTGCTCAGCTCGCTGGCCAGTGGCCTGATCCGCAGCGGGCAGTCCCTCCAGGCGGTGCGGCTGCTCGCCGAGGAGGCGCCGACGGTCGGCGACGCCGATCTGCAACGCCTTCTGGAGGGGCAGCGGCTGATGGCGTCGGCCGAGGACCTGACGAGCTTCGCGGTGACCTTGCAGGAGTATCCGTTCGACATCAGCCGGCCCGGCAACACCCCCGGTGAGCGGGCCCTGATCGCCGCGGGGGCCGGCCTGTGCTCGGTGCGCGCGGTCCGGGCGCAGGAGTCGGCCACCGCGGCCCGCCGCATGCTGGAGAGCAGCGTGCCCGGTGTCGACTCGCCGTTCTTCCTGACCACGGCGGCGACGGCGCTGCTGTACGCGGGACTGCCGGACGAGGCGGATGCCGCCTATCAGCGGGTCATCGACGTCAGCCGGCAGAGCCATCGGCTGCTGCTGTACGGCCTGTGCCAGGCGCTGCGCGCCGAGGCGCGCTACCGGCTGGGGGCGCTGTCCGAGGCGCTGGCGGCCACGCGGTCGGCGCTGGATGTGGTGCCGCCCCGCGACTGGGGCCGCACGCTGGCGCTGCCCGTCTCCACCCAGATCCATGCGTTGATCGACTCCGGTGATCTCGCCGGCGCCCATGCGGCGGCCGCGCAGACCTTCCCTTCGACGAGCCTGGACACCTGGCAGTGGAACGAGTTCCTGTGCGCGAGGGGACGGCTGCGGCTCACCCACCTGGATCCGAAGGGGGCGCTGGAGGACCTCCTGGAGGCCGGTAGACGGCAGGTCCAGTGGACCCGGACGAGTCCGGCCGTGTCGTCCTGGTGGTTCTGGGCCGGTCGTGCCCACCTCGCCCTGGGCGCACCGGCGGCTGCCCGGGAGCTCGCGGAGAGCGCCGTGGAACGAGCCCGGAAGGGGAGGCTGACCGATGCGCTGGGCGCCGGTCTGCGGCTCCTCGCAACGACGGAGAACGGTACGAGGAAGCTGGGCATGCTGGAGGAGTCGCTGTCCGCCCTCGACGGCTCTCCGGCGCGGCTCGAACGGGCCCGTACGCTGGTCGACTACGGCTCCGCCCTCCATGCGTGCGGACGCACGGAAGCGGCGCGGGAGACGCTGCGTCAAGGGCTCGACCTTGCGTATGCGCTCGGCGCGGCCCAGCTGCACGCCCAGGCCAACGACGCGCTGCTGGCCACCGGCGCCCGTCCCCGCACGGTCACCTCGAGCGGTGTGGAGTCGCTGACCCCGAGTGAGGCCCAGGTGGCGCGGATGGCCGCGGCCGGTGGCACCAACCGGGAGATCGCCGAGGAGCTGTTCGTGACCCAGCGCACCGTCGAGCAACATCTGACCTCCGTGTACCGCAAGGTCGGGGTGTCCGGGCGGCGGGGCCTCGGCCGGTTCTTCGGCTCCGGAAATACCGCGAAGTGACGTCCCGGCCGTAGGGCTTCTGCGCAGTGTGCCGCGGGGAGCGGTCTCCCGCCCGGCGCCCCAACTGCTCCGGTCCGCGCCGGCCGTGCCGCACCGGCCGGTCACGGCGCTGCCGGTGCCGCGGCACCGGGCGTCGGGCCCGTCCGCCCGCCCTAAGACGGCGTGGACGGCGACCGCGGTCATGACCAGGCCCGCCCGAACGGCCCAGCGTCCTTCGAAGCCGGTCAGTACCGCATCGCCGAGCTGCCATCCGGGCACCAGCAGCCGCGCGGTGAAGGTCCCGTCGTCCGGGTCGAAGGAGAGGAATGCGTCCTCGAATTCCAGCGGACGCCCGGTCATCGGGAACCACACCTTGTAGACGGACTCCTTGGCGCTGAACAGCATCCGGTCCCAGGGCAACGGCGGCGCGCCGTAAGGATTCCGGGGAAGTCCGGCGCGTTCCCCGGGCAGCGCCACCGCTTCCATAACCCCGTCCGGCAGCGGCTCCGCCGGCTCGGCGTCGATGCCGAGGGCAAGCACCTCCGTGGACCGTGCGACGACCGCGGCGGCGTACCCCTCGCAGTGGGTGATGGCTCCGACGAGCCCAGCCGGCCAGCGCGGTTCCCCGCGTGGCCCCGGAAGGATCGGTACGGGCGGCGAGCCGAGTTCGGCCATTGCCCGGCGGGCACACCAACGGCCCGCCGCGAACTCGCGTATGCGTTTGTCGACCGCGCGGGAGACAAGGGCCTCTTCCTCGGGCAGGAGCGCCGCGGGCGGCGGTTCGCCGAAGATCTCCGCCGCGGAGACCGTCTCCGGCAGTAACTCGTCGATCATCGCGGGGTCTCCTGTCCTTGCTTCTGTGCGGGCGCGCCTCGCCGGCCGTCGGCGCGGAGCAGTAGCTCACGGCGCGGCAGGGCCCGACACTAGAACGCGCGCCTGGACAGAACCACCGCAATGGGTGACCACGCCTCAGTCCCAAGGAAATGACCAGACTTTCCCGGCCCTGGAGGGCCATTCCGCCCCGCTGGGCGGACACCGTCATTCGTCGCCCAGGGCGGACGCAACCGCACCGGCAGTCTGCTCGCCCAGACGCCGCAGGGCCCCGGCCGCCTCGAAAACATCGGCGCTCAGGAGGGCTGTCTCGTCCGGCCCCGGAACCGCCAAGAGACTCCTTCCGTCTGGGGATGAGACGAAGGGGGCGAAAGGTGTTTGCGTGGCTGTTCCTGTGGCTGGTGCTGGGCATCTGGTTAACCGTCGGGGTGTTCGCCTACCTGGTCTGGAAGCGCCGGTGCCATCCCGTACGGCACCAGCGCTGGTGGGTGTTGGGCATGAGTACGGGCACCGTGGGGTATTTCCACACACTCGCCTACGGCTTCGCCCTGACGCGACCGACAGAGGCATGCGGGCAGCGGACCCTCGACAACGACTATCCGCTGACCCACGTCCGCGTCGACCTGTTCCCCCCACGCCTGGCGTGCTACTGGACGGATTCATCGACCTACGGCCCCAGCCACCCCACGGCCGCGGGCACCTGGCTGCTGTGGTGCGGGGCAGCCCTCCTGGTCGCAGGCACGGTCGCCAGGGCGATAGCTCTCAGCTCGCGTACACCGCGCTGGGCCAGAGCGGGCACGGTCCTCGCGCCCGCGGCCGCCGCCACCATCTGGGCCACCGGAGTCGCCCCGCTCATGAGCCTGTCGACCGTCGATCTCGACAATGCGTGCTTCCGCTGGCAAGTGGCTCATCTGCACTCCGCGCCCTCCGGCGAAATCGTGCATACCGAGCGCAGCTTTCTGCCACCGGCCGTCGACTGCATCTTCACCGACGGCACCACCAGCCTCATCCCCATCGAAACCCTCGGACTCTCGTGCTGCCTCACCGTGTTCCTCATCTGCTGCGCCGCGCTCAGGCTGCTCAAAGCGCCCATGCCCCTGCGAAGCCACGAACCCCTGGAGGGCTCGCGGCCCTCCCTGCGTCCCAGGTAGGTGGTCAAGGCGCTGAGGCGTCATCAGCCCTGGAAGGCTCGTCATCGGTACGGCGAACACGGATGGGCCGCTACCGAGGTGTTGGCTGCATCCGGCGTCGCGAGCCAGGCGGGACTTTGCGGACACCCCTAGAGGTCCCGTGCCCGCACCATCATCCGGATCCCGTCCCGTGCCCACAGCACGAACCGTTCCACCGGCGTCACCTCGTGCCCCGGCGCGGGCCGAAAGCGCAGGCGCTTGAGGAGGACGGCCAGGACAAGCTGGGCCTCGACCGTGGCCAAAGCGGCGCCCTCGCAGCTGCGTGGCCCGATCCCGAAGGGGACGTACGCGAGCCGCGGCCGCTTGGCCACCTCCTGCGGCGTGAACCGCTGGGGGTCGAACCGCTCCGGCTCGGGCCAGTGCTCAGGGTTCAGATGCACCGCCCAGAACGGATAGAACACCGTCGTCCCGGCCGGGACCTCGTACGGGCCCAGAGCCAGGTCCTCGGTCGTCTCGCGTGCGCCGTACGGGCCGGGCGGGAACAGGCGCATCGACTCCTTGAGCACCATGTCCAGATACGTGAGCCGCCGCAGATCACCGTAATCGGGCGTGGCGCGCTCCCCCAATACCTGGTCCAGTTCGGCGGCGACGCGATCGGCCGCGTCGGGATGGCGGCGCGGTCCGCGAGCTCCCGCGCCAGCTCGGTGAAGCGCGCGAAGTGCCGCTCGTGAGCCGGCCGTCCGGCGAGCACCGAGAGCAGTAGTCGGCGCCAGGGGGTGTGCTCGTCGGCGGGCAGCACTTGCAGGTTGCCGGCCTCGCACAGCGGGACCAGGAACGCGAACAGCTCCTCGGGCCGCGCGTCGAGGTGCGCCGTGACTTCCAGAAGCACGGGATCGGCGACCGACACGGCCGTGTCCGCGCCCGGCAGTTGGAAGCGCACGACGGGCCCGTGCGCCTCGTGCAGACGTAACTGGTACCGGTGCAGCCCGCCCGCAGCCGCAACGGCGCTCAGCCCGCCGTCCTCCTGGTGCTCGGGTCCGGGGATACGCATAATGGTGCCTCCTGTCCCAAGTCCTGCCCGCGAGTCTGTTCCGAGGGCCGAGGGCCCCTCAACTCGCCCTCGCGTCATCCAGTTTCCCGTTTCCCGCTTCCTACCCACGGCGGGTCCCGTGCGCGCACCGGCCCCGCGGAAGGGTTCCGGCAGGTCCGCGAGGGGCAGCGCATCGCTCAGGTGGGCGGCCACCATGCGCACGAGCGAGCAGGCCGGCTTCAGGTGACCGGGGTTCCGGAGGTGAGTGGCACGCCCGGTATCGGGAACGTATCGCTGTGCGGCAGCTGTGGCGCAGATGGCACCCATCGATGATCGTAATTGCTGGCGGACCACGCGGTTCAGCTCCTACGATTGCGGTACCCGGGGGAGGAGTTGGACCGAGTGGCGCGCAGAAACGCACCTTCAGGACACGTGCCAGGACCATCGACAGGACATCGGATCGAGGCCGCGGTCGCGTGGACCTTCAGACACCTCGACGGGGTGGTCGCCATTGCCGGCGCCATGGTCGTCGGCCTGATGGACATCTTCAGCGACGCCGTTTCGGACAACGTCACCTCCGGTGCCACGCTGCTGGTGCTGGCCGCGCTGGTCTTCGGTTCGCTCACCGAACGGCGGCGCCGGGTCGCCGACATCAAGGGGGCAACGGCCGGGACACAGCAGGCGCTGGAAGACCTCGCCATGGTGCGCTCGCTGTCCGGAACCGAGGTCCGGCGCGCCCTGGACGAGGCCCGTCAGAACACCGACCGCTGGGTGTTCAAGGGCGGCACGGGCACATATCTGCGCGCAGTCACGCTCCCCGAGTGCGTCCGGAAGGCGCAGGAGCAGCGCCGCTCCCTCACGATGAAGATCGACATCGTCAACCCGGCGGACCTACAGGCGTGTGAGGCGTACGCCCGCTTCCGGCGGACCTTCCACGGCGGTCAGGCGGACACGGCGCAGCGGCAGACCTGGAGCGCCGAGCGCACCCGCAAGGAGGCGTACGCCACCGTCCTGGCGGCCTGCTGGTACAAGCAGCGGCTGGACGTCCTGGAGATCGACGTGCATCTGTCGTCGGTCGTGCCCACCCTCCGGTTCGACCTGACCGACTCGTGCCTGATCATCACGCAGGACGACCTGCGCCGGGTCAACCTCGTGGTGGACCGGGGGCGTCCGCTCTACGACTACTACCTCACCGAGCTGCACCAGGCCCGGGAGCAGGCCCTCGCCCTCAGCCTGCACCACGCGGTGCCGCTCAGCGACGAGCCCACGGTCGACGAGGCACGCCAGCTCTTCGAGAGCCTGGACCTCGCGCTGTCCTCCACCGTCACCGACAGAGACGTCAGTGAGATCATCGACAAGGCGCTGCACGCGGAGAACCCGTATCGGAGTTGATGTCTTGCCACGCCTGGGCGCGCCCGGCACCACCGGGCGCCCCTGGGCTCCTGTTTCCCGGCCGACCGTGGAGAGGAGGGCCGTGGTGCCGACCGACACCGGGGCCGCAGGCACAGCCCGGCACCGTGCCGCAGAGCCCGATGCGACCGGCCACTCGTGTGCGCGGCCCAGGGCGTGTCCGCAGAGTCCCGCCCGGCCCGCAGACCGCAGCACCCTTCGGGAGGCCAGGTGAGCCCGCCGAGCCGACACCCCGGGCAACTCCCCATGGACTACGGCACTCTCGAACGGGCCATGGGGCGGGACGGAGGGGCCGAGCTGCTCTTCGGCGCGGCGTCCACCGCGCTCGAAGAGGTCGCCGCCGGACGGCGTGAGCTGCACGCCGTCCGCCATCCGCTGGGCTTCTTCTGTCTGCCGGTGCTGCGCGACGGTGACCAGGGCGTCTGTGTGCACCTCTTCGAGCCCGACACCGCCGGCCCGGTCCCCCTCACCACCTCTCCCCTGCACTGCCACAGCTGGGAACTGACCAGCTTCGTGCTCTACGGCGAGGTCGGGAATCTGCGTATCCGGGTGCGTCCGGAGCATGCGCAGCCCACGCACAGGGTCTTCGAGGTGCACAGCAGCCCCTCCGGGGTGGACGAGATCCAGCCGACTTCACGCCTGGTCCGCTGCGAGCCCGGCCCCGAGCAGACCAGCGTCTGCGGGGAGGTTTACCGGCTGCCGGCCGGGGAGTTCCACAGCACTGTCGTCCCGAGCGGCAGCGCCGCGGCCACCCTGGTGCTGGGCCGCTCGGTCCCGCAGCACACCGACCTGTCCCTCGGACCGGTGCACGGAACCGGGCACCGGGTGGTACGACAGACATGCGACGCCGTTCGGACCGCCCGGAGCGCGCGCTCCGCCCTCAGGAGGATCCATGGGCACCACCCGGAATGACCCGGCCGGCCCGGGAGACCCGCCGGGGCCGCCTTCGGCAGGGCCGTCCGCACCGGAGGCATTTGCCATGTCGCGGTTCGCGGCCGAGGGGCACCTGGCCGTGGCCATCGCACGGGAGGCCGGCGCGCTGGTGCGCTCGCGCTTCCAGGGTGAGTACGGCGTCCGGCCGAAGGACGACCGTGGCGATGTGGTCACCGAACTCGACCTGCTGGCCGAGCGGCTCGTCGTGCAGCGCATCCGCGAGCGCTTTCCGCACGACCTGATTCTCGCCGAGGAGGCGGGAGCGCTGGGAGGCGACGCCGGGGCGGGGCCGGGCCCGCGCAGAACCTGGCTGGTCGACCCGCTCGACGGGAGCAACAACGTCGTCATCGGGCTGCCCGCCTATGTGGTCGGTGTGGCGCTGTGTGTGGACGACACACCGGTGGTCGGCGTCGTCCACGAGCCGGTCACCGACCGGACATGGTCGGCCCTGACCGGCTGTGGGGCCTACGGACCGCTGGGGCGGATGACGGGGCCCAGCGGCCCGCTCGCGGCCTCCGGGCCGTTGCTCGCCTGGACCCAGGGGCACGCTGTCGCCCGCGACGATCCGGCCGCACGGGCCCTCAAGTCGGCCCTGGAGACGGGCTCCCGGCGGCTGCTGCAACTCTGGGCACCGCTGCTGACCTGGTCGATGCTCGCCCGAGGCGACATCGACGGGTTCGTCGGCTACCGGGCCGAGCTCATCGACTTCCCCGCCGGGGCGCTGCTCGCGGCGGAGGCGGGGCTGGAGATCCGGGCCCTGGACGGCGGCACGTTCCGGGGCACCCTCGCCGGGCCCGACAGCGACCGCAGCTTTGTCGCCGGCCGCCCGGAGGACCTGCCCTATCTGCTCGACCTCGTCCGCCGGAGCTGAGGCCCGTCCCGCAGTGCTGTCCCGCGAAGTCCCGCCCGGCTCGCGAAGTCCGTTACGGGCCGCGCGGCGCGCGGGCGCGGCGAGGCGCCTGCCCGGCGTACCGGGGGGCGTGTGTGCCCTCTCATCTCGTTGCCACGAGCGCCGCCGTGGACGCCAGCACCGCGCCCACCGCGAGCACCGCGCCCGTTGCCATGAAGCTGCGCAGCGGCACCCGTACGCCCTGGGCATGGCAGCGCTCGAACCACAGCAGGGTGGCCAGCGACGCCCACGGTGTCACCACCGGGCCGACATTGGTGCCGATGAGCAGGGCGAGCAGCTGCTCGTGGTTCCCGAGAGGGACGGCCGACTCCCCCGCCAGATAGACGGGCAGGTTGTTGAGGACATTCGACAGGCCGCCGCCGACCGCCGAGGCGCGGAACATGCCGAGAACCCCGCCGTCCGTGCCCACCGCGGCGGTCAGGAGCTCATGCAGTCCGTTGACGTTGACCGTCTCCACCACCAGGAAAAGGCCGGGCACCATGACGAGCAGCCGCCACGGCACCAGTGACGGACGCAGGCTGGCCGGACGGCGCACGGCAAAGGCCACGACCACCACGACCGCCGCCGTCGCGGAGGCCAGCCACAGCGGTACATCGGCGAGCAGCATCGCCAGCAGGAACCCCGCACAGGCGACGGCGCACACCCGGAAGAGCACCCGGTCGCCGGGGCGGTGCCGCTCCGGGGGAATGTAGGCTTCCGCCCCGCGCCGCCCCCGGCGCCAGAAGAACAGCCACAGACACCCCATCGTCACCGCGATGGCGGCCAGTTGCGGAGCCCACATCGTGGCGGCCAGCTCCATGGGGCGGAGCGCCACACGGTTGGCGGCCAGCAGATTGGTCAGGTTGGACACCGGCAGCAGCAGACTGGCGGTGTTGGCCAGCCATACCGTCGTCATCGCCAGCGGAACCGCGGCGATCTTCACCCGGGAGGCCAGCGCGAGCATCACCGGGGTCAGCAGCACCGCCGTGGTGTCCAGGTTGAGGGTGATCGTGGTGATCGCGGCGAAGGCCACGCACAGCACGAACAGCCGTGCGTAGTGCCCCCGTCCGGCACGGGCCACGCCCGAGGCGACGACGTCGAAGACCTCGGCCTCGCTGGTGAGTTCGGCCAGCACGATGACCGTGGCGAGGAAGGCGAGAAGGGGGCCGATCCGGACCATCGCCTGTCCGGCCGACTCCATGGGAAGCAGGCCCGTCGCCGTGAACAGCAGACCGCAGGCGAGCAGCCCGGCGGCAAGCCAGTCCAGCGGATGCAGGCGTTGTATGGCACGCACAGGCAAAAGGGTAAACGCTGTGCAGCCGCTTGACGAGGAAACATAGGATGGCAGGCATGGTGGCTCGTCAGGAATTCGGTGACCCCGAAACCCGCCCGGAATCCGGCCTGTTGGACTTCTTCATCAGCTATTCACCGGCTGACGAGCGATGGGCGGCCTGGATCGCCTGGACGCTGGAGGAGGCGGGCTACCGGACGGTCCTTCAGGCCTGGGACTTCGTCCCGGGCACCAACTTCGTGGACTTCATGGACCGCGGCGTGAGTGAATCCGCCGCTGTCATCGCCGTCCTCTCCAGCAACTACGAACGCTCCCGCTACGGGCGCATGGAGTGGCAGGCCGCGCTGCGTGCCGACCCCGATGCACCGGAGCGCCGACTGCTGACCGTCCGGGTCGAGGACATCCCCGTCGAGGGACTGCTCGCCACCATCACCTACGTCGACCTGGTCGGCGTCACCGACACCGGCACCGCCCGCGAGATGCTGCTCACCCGGGTGGGCCAGGCACTCGACGGGCGGGCCCGGCCCACCAGCCGGCCCGGATACCCCGGAGGGCCGGGGACCGGCGCCGACGCCCCGGCACCGGGCATCCCGCGGCCGGTGTCCGGATCCGGCCGGCCGCTCGGCCGCCCCGGCTGGGCGGGACGCCGCCGCCCCGCGGTTTCGCCGCAGTACCCGCAGGAGTCCGGTGCGCACCACGCCCGGGAGGCGGTCACCGTGCTGCACCTGGCCGGACCCGCCTTCGGCCGCGGCCAGGACCCGGCCGAACTCCAGGCGGCCATCTGGGGCGACCTGGTCGAACTCACCGACGCCGGTGCGCCGGCGCCCGACCTCCTCGTCGTCACCGGCGACCTCACCGCCTCCGGGAGCCCCCGCGAGTGCGACCAGGCCCTCAGCTTCCTCACCGGCCTGCGCTCGCTGCTCGGCCTCGAACCGCACCGCCTCGCCGTCGTGCCCGGCGGCCAGGACGTCAGCCAGGCCGCCTGCCGCGCCTACTTCAGCACCTGTGAAGCCG
The DNA here is from genome assembly GCF_057708345.1 of Streptomyces sp. bgisy130. Classification (NCBI taxonomy): domain Bacteria; kingdom Bacillati; phylum Actinomycetota; class Actinomycetes; order Kitasatosporales; family Streptomycetaceae; genus Streptomyces; species Streptomyces sp. bgisy130. Next base: position 19,597 of record NZ_JBYISA010000029.1, on the reverse strand, counting down.
ACGAGATGCAGCCCAAGCCGCCCTACTGGCCCAAGTGGCGGCACTACGCACGGCTGTTCCACGAGCTCTACCAGGGCCTCGATGTCGTCTTCGACGGCGATCAGCCGTGGAGCCTCTTCCCCGTCCCGGAGCTGCGCACGGTCATCGCGGGCCTCAACTCCTCGATGGCGTACAGCCACCGGCCCGATGACCAGTACGGCTGGCTCGGCCCCGAGCAGGCAGCGTGGTTCGCCCAGGCCCTGCGCCCGTACGAGGAGGAGGGCTGGCTGCGCCTCGGCGCGCTGCGGCACCCGGTCGACGAGGACGGGGACCGCCCCGGCGCCACGCACGGCCCCGGCCGTCTCCGTGACACCGCCGCCCTCGCCCGGCTCACCGCGCCCCGGCTCCACCTCCTGCTGCACGGCCCCGACAGCGACCGCCGCGGCCCGTCCGTGCCGTCCGCCATGTCATCCCTCGCTCTCACCGCCGGGGAACTTCCCGTGTACGGCGCGGCCGGGCCCGCCCGGCACCAGCTCCTGCGCCTCACCCGCGACGGCCTCACCCGGTGGCACGAGCGGCCCGACACGGAACCGGAGCAGGTGGACACCGGCTGGCGGCGCGCCCAGCGCGTGTTCGGGCCGCCGCGTCCGCAGCCCGGCGCCGACGAGGGCGCGCCCGCCGTGCCGGCACCGCCCACCGCGGAGCCGAGTGTGCCGGGCCATGAGCCCGGGGTGGAGGCCCGGACCCTCGGCGACCCGCTCGACGAGCTGGTCGCCCGGGTCGCCGAGGTCTGCCGTACCCGCCACGAAGGCGCCCAGCTGCGTCGTATCACCGCCCGGCTGCCCCAACTCCTGGTCACCTGGACCGAGTCCGGGTTCGTCCGGCAGCAGCGGGTGGGGGTCTGCCACGGCACCCCCTCCGCCGAGGACATCGACGGCTTCCTCGACCACGTGCACGCCTCCGACACCGAACCCGACGCCGAACTCGTCCACGACGGGCCGGCGCCGGCCCGCGACCTGCGCGAGCGGGCCCGCCGCCGGGGCGTCCGCGTCCGCAGCTTCACCGAGTTCCAGGGCCTGCTGGACCTTCGCGACTATGTCGCTGCCCAGACCGAGCGGTTGCGCACCGACCAGCGCTACCGGCCCGACCTCTACCTCCCGCAGCGCTACCGGGAGATCGAACGGCCGGGCGGTGAGGAGCGCGACGGGCTGGTCGAGGACATGCTGCGGCTGCTCGACGCCGACCACGGCCGGTTCCTGCTGCTCCTGGGGGACTTCGGGCACGGCAAGACCTTCGCGCTGCGGGAGCTCGCCCGCCGAATCCCGGAGGAGATGCCCCATCTGGTACCGCTGTTCATCGAGCTGAACACCCTGGACCGGGCGTACTCCCTGGACGGCCTGGTCGCCGCTCACCTGGCCAACCACGGCGTCGACTCCGTCAACCTCCGGGCCTTCCGCTACATGTTCCAGCAGGGCCGGATCGTCCTGCTCTTCGACGGCTTCGACGAACTGGCCAACCGCGTCAGCTACGAGCGGGCCACCGACCGGCTCCAGGTCCTCCTCGACGCCGTCGTGGACCACGCCAAGGTCGTCGTCAGCAGCCGCAACCAGCACTTCAAGTCGCAGTCGCAGGTGCTCACCGCCCTCGGTGAGCGGGTCGGACTGCTGCCGCAGCGCCGGGTGCTCGCCCTTCAGGAGTTCACCCCGCAGCAGATCCGCACCTACCTGGCCAACCGCTACGGAGACGCACAGTCCGCCGACCGCCGGGTACGGCTCCTGGAAGGCATCCCCGACCTGTTGGCGCTGTGCCGCAACCCACGGCTGCTCAGCTTCGTCGCCGACCTCGACCACGACCGGCTGCGCGCCGTCGCCGGTGCCGGACGCGCGCTCAGCGCGGCGGGGCTGTACGAGGAGGTGCTGACCTCCTGGCTCCAGTTCGAGGAGCAGCGCGGCCAGGGCGGCGCGGGCGCCGCCCCCGGAATGAACCTCGACCAGCGGTGGGACGCGGTCACCACGCTCGCGCTGCGGCTGTGGTCCAGCGGCCGGAGCACCCTGAGCCTGGACGAACTCACCGATGTCGCGACGACGCTGACAGGGCTCGCGGACATCCAGCTGTCCCCCCGGGAGGCCGCCCACACCATCGGCTCCGGCAGTCTGCTGGTGCGCAGCGACGAGGGGCTGTTCCAGTTCATCCACAGCTCCATCGTGGAGTGGCTGGTCGCCTCCGAGTCCGCGTCCCGGCTCGCCCGCGGCGAGCACGAGCTGCTGGCCCGCCGCCCGTTGAGCCAGCTCACCGTCGAGTTCCTCTGCGACCTCGCCGACCACCGCACCTGCCAGGAGTGGGCGGAGCGGGTCCTGGACAGCGGGGACGAGAACGCCGACGGGGAGACGCGGCGGCGCGGTCCGGCCGACGAGGTCGCGCGGGCCAACGCGGTCAAGGTGCTCGCCCGTCTCCGGGTGCCCGCCCACACCGACCTGCGCGGTGCCGCGCTGGCAGGCGAGGACCTCTCCCACCGCGACTTCTCCGGCGTCGACCTCACCCGTGCCGACCTCAGCGACACCCAGCTGGTCGGCGCCAACCTCTCCGGAGCCGTGCTCCGCGAGGCCCGTCTGGTCGGCGCACGGATGGACGAGGCCGATCTGACCGGCGCCGATCTGCGTGGTGCGGACCTGCGCCGGGCCCGGCTGATCCGCGCCGACCTGCGCGGCATCCGGGCCGAGGGCAGCATCTGGAACCGGGCCGCGCTGATCGACACGACCACCGACGACGACACCCTGCTCAGCCCCGAGCTGCGCTCCGCCGCGACCGCTCCCGGCATGCCCGTCGACGCGGGCTTCCGCCCCTCCGCGGTCGGTGTGCCCTACGGCTTCGGCGTGCAGTCGGTCCGGTTGCCCGAGCCGGTCTCGTACAGCCCGGACGGCGAACTGCTCGCTGTGGGCAGCGAGGACGGCGGTGTCCTGGTGTGTGACGCCGCGACCGGCACCGCGCTGCGCACCCTCCAGGGGCACGTCGGCCGGGTCTACGCCGTGAAGTTCCGCCAGGGCCTGCTCGCCACCGGCGGGGCGGACGGCACGGTGCGGCTGTGGGACGCCGTCTCGGGTGCCTGTCTGCACCGGCTGGAGATCCACCCGAGCGGGGTGTGGCCGGTCTCCCTGGACGCCACCGGCACGCTGCTCGCCACCGGTGACGCGGAGGGCACCGTCACCCTGTGGGACGCGGCCTCCGGCACCCGGCGGCACGAGCTGTCCGGGCATGCGGCACCCGTCTTCACCGCGGTCTTCAGTCCCGACGGGCGCACCCTGGCCACCGGCGACGCGGCCGCGGGCGTCCGCCTGTGGGACACCCGCACGGGGCGGCTGCGCAGAGATCTGCCCGGCCACGAAGGCGTCTGCAACCGGGCGCAGTTCAGCCCGGACGGCACACTGCTGGCCACCGGCGACAACGGCAGCGGCCGGGGCGGCACGGTGCGGGTGTGGGACGTGGCGTCGGGACGGCTGCGCCACACCTTCACCGGCCACACCGGGCGCGTCTACACCCTGGACTTCCACCCGAGCGGCGCGCTGCTGGCCAGTGGCGACACCGACGGACAGGTGCGGCTGTGGGACCCGGTGTCCGGCACCCCGGTCGGGCAGCCCGGCCGGAGCGGCGGTGCCGTGTACCGGGTGGTGTTCGACCTGGACGGCAGCCTGCTGGCGGCGGGCGACAGTGACGGCGCGGTCCGGCTGTGGCGGGTGCAGCCCGCCACGGCGGGTGCCGATGGCCCAGGACGCCGCCCTGACCGCCCCGACCCCTCCGGCGACGCCCCCGGCTGGTCGGTGACCCCACTGCGCCAACAGCCCGCCGACCACCGCGGCTCCGTGTGGACGTGCCGGTTCCGGCCGCGCAGCGGTCTCAGCGGTGCCGGGTCCGGCCCCCTGCTGGTGACGGCCGGCAACGACGGCATGGTGCGCCTGTGGGATACCGCCAGTGGCCAGGGCCGGCGCATCCTGCGCGGCCACGGCCGCCGGATCGGCACGCTGGCCTTCAGCGCCGACGGCTCGTACCTGGCCGCCAGCAGCAACGACGGCTTCGTGCGGCTGTGGGAGCCGTCGACCGGCCGCCGCCTCCGGGAACTCACCGGACACAGCGACCGGTTGGTGTCGGCGGTCTTCAGCCCCGCCGGGGCCGGCCGGTCCGTCCTGGGGACCTCCAGCAACGACGGCGACGTGTACCTGTGGAACGCCGCCACGGGCGAGTACCAGCGGGAGATCGACGCCGAGACCGACCATGTGTGGGCCGAGGCCTTCAGCGGCGACGGCGAACTGCTCGCCACCGCGAACGACGACGACACGGTACGCCTGTGGTACCGCACCACGGGCACCCATGTCACCACGCTGTCCCAGCACCGGGGCCGGGTGCGGTCGATCGCGTTCAGCTCCGACAGCCGGCGCCTGGCCACCGGTTGCGACGACCGCGTCGTCCGTCTCTGGGACGTCCATAACAGCCGGCTGACCGCCGAACTCGACGGGCACCGGGACCGGGTTTACACGGTGGCCTTCGGGCCCGGTGACGCCTGGCTCGTCAGCGCGTCCTGGGACGGCGACGCGATCATCTGGGTCGACGGCCGGCCGGAACAGCGGCTCCGCGGTCACTCCGGCCGCCTGTGGACCGCCGCCGTCCACCCGAGCCGCCCCCTGGTCGCCACCGCCGGTGACGACCGGACCGTACGGCTGTGGGACCCGCGCGACGGCCGGCAGACCGGCGAACTGACCGGGCACACGGGCCGGATCCTCTCAGCCGCTTTCAGCCCCGACGGCTCGCTGCTCGCCACCGGCGGCGAGGACGGCACCGTACGGCTGTGGACCGTGCCCGCCCAGGGCGAGCCGTCCCTACAGGCCACCCTGATCGGGGTGCCCGGCGGCTGGGCCACGCTCACGTCTTCCGGTGGCTACAAGTACGAGGGCGACATCGCGGGCGAGTTCTGGCACGTGGTCGGCATGTGCCGCTTCGAGCCGGGCGAACTCGACGGCTTCCTCCCGGGGGTGCGCCGGCTGCCGATGACGGCACCGATAAGCGGCCCGGCGGAGGACGAGACCGAGCGGGGGTGAGCTCCGGGCCGGGCGGTGGTGTCGTCAGGCTCGATACCGAATTCGACCGCCGGTTTGTCCCTCTCAGCCCTCACCTCCTGCTGGCAGACCCGTGGGGTACGTGCGGGTGGTGGCGTCGGCGCCTCCTTGAGAGTTGAGAGGCCGGCCCACTCGGAGAAACGCCGGTGGGCCGTCGCCTCCGACGGCCCGACGTCGGCCATCACCCTGAGGCCGCGAGGGGACCTCAGGCACCACCCGCTGGAATTCACGCGGTCAACTGATCACGACGCCCCTGGAGGGGGCCGCTGCCCCCTCCCCCGTGCTCCCCGTGCCGTCAGCCGCGTCCGGTGAACTTCTGGCCCACCCCGAGGCCGCGCAGGCCGGCGAGGACCCGCGGGTCCTGGGCGTCCAGCCAGTCGCAGAGCTGGCGGAAGGAGACCAGCCGGACGTCCTTGTGTGTGCCGTCGGCCATGTACTTGAGCGCGTCCTCGACGGCGTCCATATAGATGCCGCCGTTCCACTTCTCGAAGTGGTTACCGATGAAGAGAGGAGCGCGGTTGGTCTCATAGGCCCGCTTGAAGCCGGCGATGTAGGCGCCGGTGGCCTCCTTCCGCCACTGGGGGTACTTGGCCGGCGGACCCTTGGTGACGTTGCTCGGCGACTGGTTGGCCGCCAAGTTGTAGTCCATCGAGAGGACCGGGAAGCTGTGGCCGGGGAAGGGTATCCCCTGTAGCGGAAAGTCCCAGAGGCCCTGCTTCTTGCCGGGCCACACCTGGAGCCCGCCCGGTGAGCTGGAGTCGTAGCGCCAGCCGAGCTTGCGGGCCGTGGGCAGCAGATTCGGCTGGCCGAGCAGCTGGGGGGTGCGGCCGCCGACGAGTTCCTTGGAGTAGTCGAAGGGCAGCGGATCGAGATCGGTGAAACCGGTGTTGGTACGCCACTTGGTGACGAAGTCCATGGCCTGCTGGATCTCGGATTCCCACTGCGCGGGCTTCCAATGGGCGACCGAACCGGGCCCGGTCCCGCCGAAGTGCCCGTTGAAGTGGGTGCCTATCTCGTGGCCCTCCAGCCACGCCGCGCGCAGGTTCTTCAGCGTCGCCTTGATGTGCTCGTCGGTGAGGAAGTCGATGTCGGAGGCGCCGACGGGGTTGTTCGGCGGCCGGTACAGCCGCCTCTTCGACTCGGGCAGCGCGTACAGCCCGGAGAAGAAGAACGTCATCGCCGCGTTGTGGTCCTTGGCGAGCTTGCGGAACCGCGGGAAGAGGCCGTCCCCCACGTCGCCCGCGCCGTCCCAGGAGAAGACGACGAACTGCGGAGGCTTCTGGCCCGGCTCCAGCTTCTCCGGTGCGGGCGGCTGGTTGGGCTGCTTTCCGGTGTACGCGGTCGAGCCGTCACCTATCGGCTTGGCCTGCGCCCCGGGCTCGGTGCCGACCTTGCCGGAAGAGCCCGACGGCCCGGAGAACGAGCAGCCTGTGACGGACAGCGCGGCCGCCGCTCCTACCCCGAGTCCCAATATGTTCCGGCGGCTGAATTCACGCATAACGGTCCCCGTCGCATTCGTTCGAAGTTCTGGTGAGTGAGGCGCCCAGAGAGGTGGGACACCTAGAGAGGTAGCGCAGCGGCTTCGCGGGTCGGCGCCGCAGCCGGCGCCCTTTGACGCACATGACTCTCACGGACATCGCTAGCGCACCGATAACGCCTCACTAACAGGCGTTACCAGGGATGAAGCCGATGCGGTCCTGCGACTCCGGCTTGTTGCCGTCGTCACTGTTCTGCTTGGTCACGGGAGACCAGGTGTTGCCGGGCTCCTTCGCAGGGCTCGGATGCAGTTCACGGAAGGGGCCGCCGCCGACTCCGGCTGCCCGTGGCGTCCCGTTCCCTTTCTTAGCGGGAGGTTAGATCTGGCGGCCCGGCCTTGTTCCGGGCTGTCGGTGCGCGCATGCTCTGGGCACCTCATCACCCCTCTCACCAGGGCCTTCTCGTCAGGAGCCGCCATGTCACCGTCCGCCAGCCTGCGCGCAACACCACCCGGCGGCGAGCGCGCCAAGCGCCGTCTCGCCCTGGTCGGCGGGTCGCTCGGAAATCTCGTCGAGTGGTACGACTGGTTCGTCTACGCCACCTTTGCGATCTACTTCGCCGACTCGTTCTTCCCCGGTGAGAGCCCGACCGCCCAACTGATGAATACAGCGGGAATCTTCGCCGTCGGCTTTCTGATGCGGCCGGTCGGCGGCTGGATCCTCGGACGTGCCGCGGACCGTCATGGCCGCAAGAGCGCGCTCACCCTCACCGTCGCCATGATGTCGGTGGCCGCCCTGCTCATCGCCGTCGCACCCACTTACGGGCAGGCGGGCTACTTCGGTGCGCTGGTGCTGTTGCTGGCGCGGCTGTTGCAGGGGATGAGCATCGGCGGTGAGTACGCCGCGAGCGCCACCTATCTGACCGAGGCGTCGGCCCGTGGGCGCCGGGGGCTGGGCTCGTCGATGCAGTATGTGTCGATGACCTGCGGCCAGTTGCTCGGCCTGGGCATCCTCATCACCCTCCAGCACACCCTCAGCAAGGACGAGTTGTCGAGCTGGGGCTGGCGGATCCCGTTCGTGCTGGGGGCGCTCTTCGCGGTGGTGGTCTTCTGGCTCCGGCGGCGCCTGGAGGAGACCGAGGCGTTCACCGAGGTGGCGGGAGCCGGCGGCCGGAAGGATGACACCCGCGGCACGCTGAAGGCACTGTGGGCGCACCGCCGGCAGGCGGCTCTGGTCATGGCGCTCACCCTCGGCGGCACGGTGGCCTACTACACGTACACCACCTATCTGACCAAGTACCTGATCGGCAGCGCGGGCATGGAGAAGACCACCGCGACGCTGGTGAGCTTCACCTCTCTGACGGTCTTCGCCGTGCTCCAGCCCTTCGCCGGGGCGCTGTCGGACCGGATCGGCCGCCGGCCGCTGCTGATCACCTTCGCGGTCGGCTGTACCGTCGGCACCTACCCGATCATGACCGCGCTGCGGTCCGCGTCGTCGTACTGGTCGGCGCTGGGGCTGTCCTTGCTCGCCCTGGTGATCGTCACCGGGTACACCTCGATCAACGCGGCCGTGAAGGCGGAGCTGTTCCCCACCGGGGTGCGTGCACTGGGCGTGGCACTCCCCTACTCGATCGCCAACGCGCTCTTCGGTGGTACGGCGGAGTACGTGGCGCTGTGGTTCAAGGACGCGGGCCACGAGACGATGTTCTTCTGGTACGTGTCCGGGTGTGCGCTGGTCTCCCTGATCACGTACGTGCTGATGCCGGACACCCGCGATGTCGCGCTCAGCCGGGCGGAGGCCGCATCCGAGCCGGCCGCCGTGCCGGACGCTCCTCTGGAAGCCAGGGGGTGATCTTCCCGGGACGCGGCCCGAAGCCGTGGTGCGGTGGTGGCCGCACCACGGCATCCGGTCAGGTCGGCCTCTTCCGCGAAGGCCGCCGATGGGATATGCCAGAAGGCATACTGTCCCAGGTGACAGGGGTATGACAGGGGTTGGCCCGCATGCACGCACTTCTGGTCGAGGACGACGACCGCATGGCCCACGCCCTCGGCACAGCCCTCGCCCAGCGCGGACACACCGTCCGCAGGGCCGGCCGAGCCTCGGACGCCCTGCAGCACGCGCACGAAGCCGAGTTCGTACTGCTCGACCTGGGCCTGCCGGACCTGGACGGGCTCGAACTGCTGCGGCGGCTGCGGGCCGTCTGTAGCGCACCCGTCATCGTGGTCACCGCCCGCTGCGGCGAGCGCGACATCGTGCAGGGGCTGCGGGCGGGCGCCGACGACTACGTGGTCAAGCCGTTCCGGACCGCTGAGCTGATGGCCCGCATCGATGCCGTACGCCGCCGCACGGACACCCCCTCCGGCGGGAGGGAGGCAGCTGGCGGGGAATCCGGCGGGCGGGTCCGCACCGGGGACGTCGAGATCGACCTGGCGGCCCGCTCCGTCACGGTGACGGGGGCGGAGGTGCGACTGACGCGCCGGGAGTACGACGTGCTGGCGTTCCTGGCCGCGCGGCCGGGCGAGGTGCACTCCCGCGAGGAGATCCTGGACCGTATCTGGGGCGATGTGTTCCTGACCGCCTCGCGCTCCCTGGACGTCCATGTGGCGGGTGTCCGCGCCAAGACCGGCAGGCCGGGCCTGATCCGTACGGTCCGTGGGTTCGGCTACCAGCTGGGTGACGGGGGCCGGGAGTACGGCCCATGAGACGCAGGCTGCTGGCGGTGCTGATCGTGCTCATGGGAGCGGCGGTGCTGCTGCTCTCCGTTCCGCTGGCCGGCACCCTCGCGCGGAGCCGGACCGAGCATCTGCTGCTCCAGCGGCGGGCCGACGCCGCGCGGTTCGCCGATCTCGCCGACCGGGTGCGCACCCCGACCGACCGGGCCGAGCTGTCCGCCGAAATCGTCCGGTACACCGAGCTGTACGGGGCCGGGGTGCTGGTCGTGAACGCGGCAGGGCATCCGGTGGCACGGGCCGGGACGGGCGCTCGGTCGGCCGCGGCCGACCGGGCGGTGGACGCCCGGAGCCAGGCGCTGACCGGCCGCCCGACGGCTGAGCTGCCGACGATCTGGCCCTGGGGTCCGTCCACGGCGGTGCTGGCCGAACCGGTGGGCCAGGACGAGCGGGTGAGCGGAGCAGTGGTGCTTGCCGCCCCCACCGACGCGGCGCGACGGGATGTGGCCGTCCGCTCGACGCTCATCGCCGCGGGTGCGCTCGCCGCGTTCGCCATGGCGGCCCTGGTCGCGGTGGGCATCAGCCGGTGGCTGATGCGGCCGGTGCGTGACCTGGACCAGGCCGTGGAGGGACTGGCCGCCGGCAGCCTCCGGCCACGCCGCCCACGACACCGGACCGCCCGAACTGCGCCGCCTGCGACAGCACTTCAACACCATGGCGGAGGCGGTCACCGACTCCCTCAACCGCCAGCGGGACTTCGTCGCCGACGCCTCCCACCAGCTGCGCAACCCTCTGGCCACCCTCGTGCTCCAGCTGGAGAACATCGAACCGCACCTCCGCCCCGGCCCCGGCCGGGCCGAGGTCTCCCGCGCACTCGACGAGGCCGAACGACTGGGGGACCTGCTCGACGGACTGCTCGCGCTGGCCCGGGTGGAGTCCGGCACCGCCGAACTGACCGAGCAGGACCTGTCGGCGGCGGTGCGTGAGCGGGTGGCCGCCTGGGGCTCCGTCTTCCGCAAGGCCGGTATCGAGCTGACCGCCGACGTCGGCGACGGTCTGCGGGGGCGGGTCCTGCCCGACGCCGTGGGCCGCATCCTGGACGCGTTGCTGGACAACGCCGCCAAGTTCGTACCGCCCGGCGGCCGGGTCGAGGTGTGCGCCGCGCTGCGGGACGGCACGGTCGTCGTACGTGTCACCGACGACGGCCTTGGCGTTCCGGATGACCAGTTGCCGACGCTGCTACGGCGTTTCGGCCGCGGCGCCCAGCATCAGAACACGCCCGGCAGTGGGCTCGGGCTGGCCATCGCCGACGAGATCGCCCGCCTCAGCGGCGGCCGGCTCGCCGTCGGCCACAACGCACCGCGCGGTCTCGCGGTGGAGCTCGCGCTGCCGGAGAAGGAGGGGAGGCAGTGACCGTCGTGTTCCTGCTGCCCGGTCTCGTTGCCGGTCAGCCGTAGGCGGAGCGGTAGTAGGCGACCGCGCCGGGGTGGAGCGGCACGCCTCCGGTGGAGAGGGCGAAGCGGGGCTCCAGCCGCGCCCCTGCCGTCACGTCCCGCAGCAGCTCGCGCCACTGGTCGAAGACCACCTGCAGCAGTGCGCGCACCACGCCTTCGGGCGCATCGGCCCGAGCCAGCAGGTAGTTGCCGACACCGATGGTGCCCACCGCGTCCCGCAGTCCGTACACCCCGGCGGGAAGCGTGACCGCCGAATACACCGGGCCGTAGCGCTCGCGCAGCGGGCCCACGAAGCCGTCCAGCGGCAGAAAGCGCAACGGGACGGTCCGCGCGAGCTCGGACAGTGCGGGCGTCGGTACGCCTCCGGACCAGATCAGCGCGTCGACCGAGCCCGCGCGCAGGGCCCGTACCGACTCGGCGAGGCCGAGCTGCCGCTCGCGCACCGCGCTGTCCCCGGTCAGCCCGGCCACGTGCAGCAACCGCCGCGCCAGCACCTGCACACCCGACCCCGCCGCGCCCGCGGCGACCGGTCGCCCGGCGAGTGCCCGGACCGTTCGGACCGGTCCGTGCGCGGGGACGACGAGGTGGGTGTAGTTCACATAGACCCGGGCCAGCGCCCTGACCGGGACCGGCCGGGAGAACTCGGCCCGTCCGTGCACCGCGTCCTCGGCGACATCCGCCATCGCCAGCGCAAGCTCCGCCGAGCCCCGGTCGAGCCGGTGCAGATTGTCCACGCTCGCCGCGGTGCCCACGGGCACGATCTTCAGTCGGCGGCCGCTCGCGGCGACGGCGTCGGCCAGTGCCTGGCCGAAGGCGTGGTACGGCCCGCCCTGCGGTCCCGTGGCGAACCGCAGCTGCTGCACGGGATCGGATTCCGCCGCGCACCCGGCCAGGACGGCGGCGAGCCCGCCGACGCCGAGCCTCAGCAGACTCCGGCGGTCGAGCCCCGCCTTCGCGCTGGTCACGGGCGGAGTGTAACCGCGGACCACACAGGGCGGCCACGCTTCGGGGCGGCGGAAACGGGCGGACAGGCCGCGGTCGAGCCCCGGAGTATGAGGTCTGGCTTCCGGCTCGGCCTCGGCTGACCGTGTGCGGTCCCTTCGCGTCAGGCGGTGGTGCGGACTGCGGCGAGGTCGAGGGCGATGTCGGTGATCATGTCTTCCTGACCGCCGACCAGCCCGCGGCGGCCGACCTCGATGAGGATCGCGCGGGCGTCGGTGCCGTAGCGGCGGGCGGCCGTCTCGGCATGGCGCAGGAAGCTGGAGTACACACCCGCGTAGCCGAGGGTGAGGGTTTCGCGGTCCACCCGCACCTCGCGGTCCTGGAGGGGGCGTACGACGTCGTCGGCGGCGTCCATCAGGGGGAACAGCTCGCAGCCGGGCTCCCAGCCCATCAGGTCGGCGACCGCGACGAACGCCTCCAGGGGGCAGTTGCCCGCTCCGGCTCCCTGGCCGGCGAGGGAGGCGTCGACCCGGGTGACGCCGTTCTCGACGGCGACGACCGAGTTGGCCACACCCAGCCCGAGGTTGTGGTGGGCGTGGATTCCCAGCTCGGTGGACGGGTCGAGGACGTCTCGGTAGGCGCGGACGCGGTCGCGTACACCGTCCATGGTGAGGTGGCCGCCCGAGTCGGTGACGTAGACGCAGTGCGCGCCGTAGGACTCCATCAGCCTGGCCTGCTGGGCCAGTTCGGCGGGTTCGGCCATGTGGGACATCATCAGGAAGCCGGCCACGTCCATGCCCAGGTCGCGGGCGGCGGCGATGTGCTGGGCGGAGATGTCGGCCTCGGTGCAGTGGGTGGCGACGCGCACCGAGCGGATGCCGAGGGCGTGTGCCCGGCGCAGGTCGTGCACGGTGCCGATGCCGGGCAGGAGCAGGGTGGTGGGCACCGCGTGGGTCACGGCGTCGCAGACGGCCTCGATCCACTCCCAGTCCGTGTGGGCGCCGACGCCGTAGGTGATGCTGGAGCCGGACAGGCCGTCGCCGTGGGCGATCTCGATCGCGGCGACTCCGGCGGCGTCGAGTGCACCGGCGATGGTGCGGGCCTGTTCGACGGTGTAGCGGTGGCGGACGGCGTGCATGCCGTCCCTAAGGGTCACATCCTGCACGTACAGGGTGTTCGGCCGGGGCGCGGTCATCGGGAAACCACCTTCGTGGTGCGGTGGGCGGCCATGCGCTCGGCAGTGCGCAGGGCGGCCGAGGTCATGATGTCGAGGTTGCCGGCGTAGGCGGGCAAGTAGTGGGCGGCGCCCTCCACTTCGAGGTACACCGACACCTTGGCGGCCTGGCCGGACCGGGAGGCGGCCGGCAGAAGGGAGCGCAGTGGGTCGTCCATGGCGACGCGTTCGAACTGCACCTTCTGCTTGAGGCGGTAGCCGGGGACATAGTTCTGGACGCGTGCGGCCATCTCCTCCACGGAGGCGGTCACGGCGGCGTCATCACAGTCACCGACGAGGCAGTGCACGGTGTCCCGCATGATGAGGGGCGGTTCGGCGGAGTTGATGACCATGATGGCTTTGCCGCGGGCCGCGCCGCCGACCTGCTCAAGAGCCGACGAGGTGGTCTCGACGAATTCGTCGACGTTGGCCCGCGTGCCGGGGCCCGCCGAGCGGGAGGAGAGGGAGGCGACGATCTCCGCGTAGTGGACCGGGGTCACGGCGGCGACGGCGGCCACTATGGGGATGGTGGCCTGCCCGCCGCAGGTGACCATGTTGACGTTGGGCGCGTTCAGATGGGCGTCGCCGTTGACCGGCGGTACCACGTAGGGGCCGAGCGCGGCGGGGGTGAGGTCGACGACCGTGCGGCCCAGTGTGCGCAGGACCTCGTCGTGACGCTTGTGCGCGCCGGCAGACGTGGCGTCGAAGACGAGGGACACGTCCGCGAACTCGTCCATCTCGACCAGGCCGTCCACGCCCTCGTGAGTGGTCGCGACCTTCAGCCGTCGGGCGCGTGCCAGGCCGTCGGAGGCGGGGTCGATGCCGGCCATGGCGGCGATCTCCAAAGAGTCGGAGAGCCGCAGAATTTTGATCATGAGGTCGGTGCCGATGTTGCCCGAGCCGATGACGGCGACCTTCGTGGTCATGCTCCGGTTCCTTCCGTGGCGGAGGCAGCGAACGCGGTGGTGACCGTGCCCAGTCCTTCGATGTGGGCGGTGAACTCGTCGCCTTCGGCGGCGACGGCCATCGGGCCGAGCGCGCCGGTCAGGACGATGTCGCCGGCCCGCAGCGGCTCGCCCAGGCCGGCGAGGGTGGCGGCGAGCCAGCGGGCGGCGGTGAGCGGGCTGCCCAGGCAGTCGGCGCCGGTGCCCCGTGAAACGGTCTCACCGTTCCTGGTCAGGGTCATCCGTACGTCGCGCAGATCGACCCGGTCCAGCGGTACGGGAGTGCCGCCGAGGACGAACAGGCCACAGGAAGCGTTGTCGGCGACCGTGTCGACGATGCTGATGTCCCAGCCGGCGATCCGGCTGTCGACGATCTCCAGCGCGGGCAGGGCGAACGCCGTGGCACGCAGCAGGTCGGCGACGGTCGGGTCCCGGTGCGGAAGATCCGCGACGAGCACCAGGGCGACCTCCGCCTCGATCTTCGGCTGCAACAGCCGGCCGGGGGCGATCAGTTGCCCCTCGGGCACCGCCATGTCGGCGAACAGGGCGCCGAAGTCGGGCTGGTCGACACCGAGCTGGTGTTGCACGGCGGGCGAGGTCAGGCCGACCTTCCGGCCTGCCAGGCGCCGGCCGGCGGCGATGCCCCGATCGACGTTCAGCCGCTGCACCGCGTAGGCAGCCTCGATGTCCGCCTCGGGCAGCCGATGACGCACCGGAGGGCACGGGACGCCGGCGCGGGCGGCTTTGTCCAGGACGGCCGCCACCTCGGCCACCGGACCGGCGGACTCATGGTCGTTCATGCTTCGCCCCTGTCGGGAGCGGCGCCAAGGGGCTGCGGGATGGGCATGCGGGTTACCTCCAGAAGGGAGCGGAGCTGGTGAGGGGCTCGGTACGGGCGTGCGGGCCATCGCTGTGACGCATGCCAGGTATAGGCGCGCATCGTGAGCAACGGCAAAACATGTTCCATGACACGGAACAGCTGGCAGGGAAATATGCTGGACAAGGCAGTGGCAGTCCTGGATTACTTTCGGCCGGATGCCGGATCGTTCCGCCTCACGGAACTCTCGGGGTGGCGGAGGAGGTGCTGCCGGGCGATGGACCCGTCAGCCGCCGGGAATGCCTGCGCCACTCAGCGACGGAACCGTGCTCTCCGGGCGGCCCAGAGAGCGGGCCGCGGCCTGAAACTGGGCGAGTTTGCCGATGATGGTCCGGCCGACCGGGAGGTGACCCCAGATGCTGATGCCCTGGTGAGTGGTGGGCTCCCAGGTGGTCTCGTCGACAACGATGGGGTTCCAGCCGACCTCCCACTCGAAGCCCGATGGAGTGCGGGCGTAATAGGAGAGTTCCTTGTCGTTGGTGTGCTGGCCGACGGACAGGGCCATGTCGAAGCCGAGTTCGTGCACGCGCTGGTAGCTCTGGGCCAGGTCGTCAAGGCCGGCGGCCTGGACGTTGAGGTGCTGCACGCGGGTGCGGACCGCATCGATCGGCAGGCCGCGGGCGGCGGCGATCGCGATCGAGTGGTGGCGTTCGTTGACGCGCAGGAAGCGAATCTTGAATTTGACGCCGCTGAAGGTCTCGTCGATGTAGTCGGTCAGGCGGGCGTCAAAGACGGTGTGGAAGTAACTCCGGGTCTGCATCGGCTTGGTGGAGGTCAGCGCGATATGCCCCATGCCGCCCTCGCCGGTGACAAAGCCCGAGGCGAGCATGCGCAGCGGCTCGGCCGACGTCACCGGGGTGGTGCAGATCTCCTGTGTGATGCCCTTGGGGCCGGGGAAACGCAGCAGGCGCTCGACGCCGCGCAGGGCGGCTTCCTCGTCGGTGCCGACGGTGAGCGGGACACCGTGGGCACGGATGCGGGCCTCGATGCGTTCGAAGGTGGCGTGGTCGTCGACGTGCCAGCCGGTGGCGACGACGTCCTCGGCAGGGCCGCGCCGGATGAGGAAGCGGCATTCCTGGTCGTCGAGGCGGAAGCGCATCAGGTTGCGGGAGAGGGCGTCGTGGTGCATGCCGATGGCGTCGGTGCCGAAGCGGCGCCAGTCGGCGAAGCGGTTGGTCTCGATGACGATGTATCCGAGGTGGACGGCACCGAAGACGGACGAGGCGTCATGTGTGGTCATCGGCGGCCGGCCAGGAAGTCTGCGCACAGGCGGTTGAACAGATCGGTGCGCTCGAACTGCACCCAGTGCCCGGTGTTGGCAACGAGGTACAGGTCGCAGTTGGGCATGCGGTCGGCCAGCATCCGGCCGCCGGACGGACGGTTGACCTTGTCCTCCGCGCCCCACAGAACGAGGGTGGGCACGGGCAGTCGATTCAGGCGCGGGTCGCGGGTGAAGTCCATCTTCCACAAGGTGCGCAGCCCGGCGGGGCGTTGCAGCGGCGGGGAGGCGATCACCTCGGGGTCGATGCTGGCCTGGTAGCGCTCCTCGATGGCGGAGTCCGGGACCTCGGCGGCGTTGAAGACGAGGTAGTTGCGGATGAACGTCTCCAGCTTCAGCCGCGAGGGTCCGTCGCCGGTGTAGTAGCCCAGCAGGTTGTTGAGCCCGGGAGTGGGCAGGGCACGGGTGTTGCCGACCCCGCCGGGGCCCATCAGCACCATGCGGTCGACCCGCTCAGGGGTGTCCAGGGCCAGCCGCAGGGCACAGGCGCCACCGTAGGAGTTGCCGACCAGATGGGCCTTGTCCAGGCCGAGTGCGTCCATCAGGCCGCGGATACCGTTGGCCAGGTAGCCGAAGGGGTCGGCGCCGTCGACGCCCTTGGTGCTGCGCCCGTAGCCGGGCAGATCGGGCACGATGACCCGGTACTCCTTGGCCAACTCGGCAATGTTGCGTGCGTAGTTGGAGACGCCGGAGGCACCGGGGCCGCCGCCGTGCAGCAGCAGCACGGGCGGACCGTCGCCCGTCTCCGCGGCGAAGATCTTCATTCCGCCGATGTCATACGTCGTCTCCTGCATCATCGGCAGGTCGGCATGCGGAGTCATGGTGTCGTCCTCACTGGCTGGTGTTCGCGGTCGGGCGGGGCGCGTCGGCCGGGGCCAAGCCCGCTGGAAGGGTGTCGGGTGTGCGGAGCGGCTGCGGAGACGCAGCCGTGGGGTCGCAAGGGCGAAGGCGCCCGTACGGCGGGTGGTCATCCAGAGCAGCAGGACGCTTTCCCTGGCCAATCGCGGCCGGGGACCCAGCTGCCCACCGCCACCGTCGTACGCATGCGTCTCCGGCGCCGTTTCTGGCGCCGACTTCTCTCACCGGCGATCTGACGGTCGCCGTCTCGTCGTGCAGCTTACTGTAGCGTTCACTCCAATTGGAATGAACGCTACAGTAAGCTCGACGCCGGATACGGTCAAGGGCGAACACAACAGGAGGGAAATGCCATGACCGGGCCCCACACGACGCGCCGGAAGCGGGCGAACGGAATGGAGTCGCGGCAGCGCATCCTCGATGCCGCCGTGGAGATCGCGGGTGAGCGCGGGTACGAGGGCACGTCCATCGCGGCCGTCAGCGCCAAGTGCGGACTGCCCGCGAGCTCGATCTACTGGCATTTCAAGGACAAGGACGACCTGATCGCCGCGGTCATCGAGCGCAGCTTCGACAGCTGGCTCGCCGCGGTCGAACTGCCGGGCGAGGAGACGGGCACGTCCCTTCAGAGGGTCACCGTCATGGCCGCGAACGTGGCCAAGTCACTGGTCGACGCGCCCGACTTCCTACGCCTCGGCCTCATGCTCGCCCTGGAGCGGCGACCCACCGAACCCCGAGGCCGGACCGTGTTCCTCCAGGCCAGGGAAGTCGCACGCCGGAAGGTCACCGAGATGCTGCAAACCCTCTTCCCCGAGTTGGCCGAGGCCGAGATCCATACGCTCACGACGTACGCCATCGCGGGCGCCGACGGACTGTTCGTACAGCGAGAGATCACCGGGGACGCCATCAACCTGAGAGCACTGTTCGAACTGCACGCCCAGTCGGTGCACGAGATGGCACACCGCATGGCGGCCGGAGCGGGCCGGTGACCGTCGCCGGACCTGGGTTTCCCGGCGACGTCCGGGATCCGGCCGGCTGTGCGCGAGACCGAAAACCAATGTGGCGCCGACCGGGCCGTTGACGGACAGGGGCCGGCCTGGACTTGGCACACCTACGCAGTCCGGCTGGACAACGTCGTCCGAAGCCCATGTTCGAGCGATGCGTCGGACTCGCCTGGACGAAAGCGTCTCGCGGACCATCACCAGCTGATCCTGACCAACCACAGGTCCGGCTCCGGGAACGGCGGGTTAGCGGTGGGTGAAGCGGGTGGTGAGAGTGACGGTGGTGAGGCCCTTGATCATTCCGGCCCTGTTCCAGCCCATCCCGAAGTCGTTGCGGTCGATGGCGACCTCGCCGCTGAGGGTCACATCGTTCGGGCCGGCGGCAGTGGCGCGCGCGGTGAAGGTGAGTGGGCGGGTCGTACCGAGCACAGTGAGGCGGCCGGTGACCTTGGCGGTTCCGGCGCCGTCGGCGACGACGCGGGCGGCGGTGAAGGTGAACGTCGGATACCTCTCGACATGGAAGAAGTCCGCGGAGCGCAGGTGGTTGTCGAGCTTGGCCTGCTTGCTGAGGATCGACGCCGCCTCGATGGTCAGCGTGCCGTGCGCGGAACCGTCGGGGCCGATTTCGCCTTCGCCGCTGAGCTTGATGAAGGCGGCCTTGATCGTGGCCAGCCCCCACATCGACTTGTGCTTGATCTCCACTGATGACTTGGTCGCGTCCAGGACCCAGAGACCGGCGCTGAGGTCGGACAGTCTGGTGGAGGGCTGGGCGGGGTTGGTGGTGTGGTTCGTCATGGCGATCGCCTTTCACGGTGGGGCAGGGGTTGGGGGCCTTCGTTGTTGCGTGGCCCGGCGGTTCCTGCATCGCCGGGCCACGCGCGGGTCAGGCGAGGCCGATCTGCTGGTAGAAGGTCTGGTTGTCCCAGAAGAGGAACTCCTCCTTCATCACTCCGTCCTTGTTCCAGATGCCGACCGTGACCATGTTGATGGAGAACTTCTTGCCCGTCGGCTGGATGAAGCCGCCCTTGCCGTCGGGCATGGGGCGGGTGAAGGTGCCCTGCATGACGCCGGTCACCGAGGTCAGATTGCCCTTGGCGATGCGGTTCGGATGCTCGGTGATGCGCGTGTCCGGCGCCCAGACGAACTGGCTCTTCATGTCGGCGATGTGCCGGTCGAGGCCGTCTGTGTAGTGGCCGTCGGGCCAGTGGACGCGGATGTTCTGCGCGTGGCTCTCACCGACCCGGTCCCACTTCTGACCGGAGTAGACGTTGAAGTCCAGCTCGTCGAAGGCCTCCAGATTCTTGCGCTCCTCATGGGTCAGGTTGGTCGGCCAGGACGACTCGGTCTGCGAGGTGGAGGCCGGGTCTCCGAACAGTTCCCAGTCGCCCGTGGTCGCGGATGCCAGGCCGGTTCCGGTGGCTACCGCGGTGAGGACGAGGGCGCCCAGGGCAGCGGCGCCCGCGCCCCTCAGGACCTTGCGGCGGTTGATCATGTCGATTCCTTGTCTACGAGATCACCCGGAGGAAGGGCGAGACCTTAGAAGGCGGCTCTCGCCGCAGTTGCAGCCTGGGGCTACGTAGGGCTCCCATCAGGGGGTTCCCCATCCGGTAACTTGAACCTTCAACCTCGAAGCTAGTGCGTCAAACTTGAAGCGTCAAGTGAAGTGGGGTGAATTTGACTTGAAGGATCAAGCTAGGATGAGGTCATGGACACACATGAACCCCGCTGGCTGAACGCCGAGGAGAGGCAGACCTGGCTCTCCCTGACCGCCATGGTGATCAACCTGTCGAACGCGCTGGACACCCAA
>NZ_JBYISA010000028.1:0-95374 GCF_057708345.1 Streptomyces sp. bgisy130 | reverse complement strand
AGGAAGTCCCGTACGGTCGCGGCCACTCCGGTCGCCACCACATAGTCGTCGGGCTCGTCCTGCTGGAGCATCAGCCACATGGCCTCGACGTACTCCGGGGCGTAGCCCCAGTCGCGGACGGCGTCGAGATTGCCGAGGTAGAGGTGCTCCTGAAGGCCCGCCTGTATGCGGGCCACCGCTCGGGTGATCTTGCGGGTCACAAAGGTCTCGCCGCGCCGCGGGCTCTCGTGGTTGAAGAGAATCCCGTTGACCCCGAACAGCCCATATGCCTCGCGGTAGTTGACCGTGGACCAGTACGCCATGAGCTTGGCGCAGCCGTACGGGCTGCGCGGGTGGAATGGTGTGCTTTCATGCTGCGGGGGCGGGGTGGAGCCGAACATTTCCGAGGACGAGGCCTGGTAGAGCCGGGTCTGGATACCGCTGGCGCGGATGGCCTCCAGCAGCCGCACGGCGCCCAGCCCGGTCACATCGCCGGTGTACAGCGGAGTGTCGAAGGAGACCCGGACATGGGACTGGGCCCCGAGGTTGTAGACCTCGTCGGGCTGCACATCGCGCAGCAGATTCACCAGCGCCACCCCGTCCGACAGATCGACGTGGTGCAGCAGCAGCCGCCGGTCGGGGGTGTGCGGGTCCTGGTAGATGTGGTCGATGCGCTCGGTGTTGAAGCTCGACGAGCGTCTCATCAGCCCGTGCACCTCATAGCCCTTGCCCAGCAGCAACTCCGCCAGATACGAGCCGTCTTGGCCGGTAACTCCAGTGATGAGGGCGGTTTTCGTCATGGCTTCCTCCCGGAAGGATGTACATCAATGTGGTGTTGCCACGTGCCGACGGTTCGAGGGGCGTGGACGCCCGCTCCGTCACCGTGCTCGAGAGCAATAAGTGGGCGCTATTTCACGAAATCGGCACGGGGTGTATCGGGTTGAATGGCACAATCCGCCCTATGGATGACTTGCTGCCCACACCCGCCCGTGTCTTCGTCGCGGGCCACCGAGGCCTGGTGGGATCCGCCGTGGCCCGGCGGCTCTCCGCGCAGGGCTATGACGTGCTGACCCGTACCCGCGCGGACCTCGACCTGCGGGACGCCGGGGCCACCGAGGCGTATCTGCGCGCGGCGCGGCCCGACGCCGTCGTCCTGGCGGCCGCCAAAGTCGGCGGAATCATGGCCAACAGCACCTACCCCGTGCAGTTCCTCGAGGACAATCTGAGCATCCAGCTCAGCGTCATCGCAGGAGCCCACCGGGCCGGGGTGCGCCGACTGCTGTTCCTCGGATCGAGCTGCATCTACCCCAAGCACGCCGCCCAGCCGATCACCGAAGACGCCCTGCTGAGCGGCCCGTTGGAGCCCACCAACGAGGCGTACGCGATAGCCAAGATCGCCGGCCTCGTCCAGATCCGCTCCTACCGCCGGCAATACGGTGCCTCCTTCATCTCCGCCATGCCGACAAACCTCTACGGCCCCGGCGACAACTTCGACCTGGAGACCTCGCACGTCCTGCCCGCACTCATCCGCCGCTTCCACGAGGCCAAGGAACAGCGGCTGCCGGAACTCACCCTCTGGGGCACCGGCACCCCACTGCGCGAATTCCTGCACGTCGACGACCTGGCCGCCGCCTGCGAGGTGCTGCTGCGCCGCTATGACGGCGACGACACGGTCAACGTCGGCTGCGGCGAGGACCTGACCATCGCCGACCTCGCCTCCTGCGTCGCCGCCGCGGTCGGATACGAGGGCCGGATCGCCTTCGACCCCTCCCGCCCCGACGGCACCCCGCGCAAGCTGCTCGACATCAGCAGGATGCGGGCCCTGGGCTGGACGCCCACCATCCCGCTCGCCGAGGGCATCGCCCGCACCTACCAGGCGTGGCGAGTGGAGCCCGCACCGGTGTGAGCGCTCCCGGCCCCTGGTGTGCGTACGGCGTCCGCCACTCGGTGAGGCGCCGACCGCACACCAGGGGCCGCTGCGTCTAGTACGCACCGCGCCCGTCCACGACGGCCCGCACGGTACGGAACAGCACACCGATGTCGCGGGCGTAGGACCAGTTGTCCACATAGCTCAGATCCAGTGCGACGGTCTCGTCCCACGAGAGATCGGACCGCCCACTGACCTGCCACAGCCCGGTCAGCCCCGGCTTGACCGACAACCGGCGGAGCTCGATCGCGTCGTACCGCTCCACCTCTTCGGGCAGCGGGGGCCGCGGGCCGACCAACGACATATGGCCGGCCAGGACGTTGAACAGCTGGGGCAGCTCGTCCAGCGAGAAGCGGCGCAGCAGTCGGCCCACCCGTGTCACCCGCGGGTCCCGCCGGATCTTGAACATCGCCCCGTCGTGCTCATTCGCCGATTCCAGCGCGGGCCGCATCAGGTCGGCGGTGACGACCATCGTGCGGAACTTCCACATCCGGAACGGCCGCAGATCCTGGCCCATCCGGATCTGCCAGTAGAACACCGGCCCGGTGGAGGAAAGCCGTATCGCCGCACCCACCGCGACGAACACCGGGGAGAGCAGTACGAGCAGCAGCAGCGCCCCCAACCGGTCCGTGGCCTGCTTCAGCAGAACCGGCAGCCCCCGTCGCGTCGCGTGGTCTATGTGCATCACCGTCAGGCCCGCCGCGTTCGCCAGCCGGACACGATGCTGTGACACATCGATCAGACCCGGGAGTACGGCCAGATCCCGGCCTCCGTCGTTCAGGGCCCAGGCGAGGCACCGCACCCGCGCCGCGGACAGCTGACGGCCCGGCGCCACGAAGACGAGTTCGGCATCGAGTTCCGCGGCGCATCTCAGCACGGTCTCCCCGTCCAACACCGCATCTGTTGCGTCGGCGTCGGGAACGAGCCGGGCAAGGACCGGCAATGCCGACTCGGTGGCTTCCGCACCGACAAGGCAGCTGCCGACGACGACGTATTCGTGATCGGTGCGCTGCGCCAGCAGCGCACACACCTTGTCGACGGCGCCCGCTTCCCCGATGATCAGTGCCCGGCGGAGCGCCTGCGCACGACGGCGGACGGCCAGCAGATAACGGTGCACGAGCTTGCGCCGGACCACAGTCAGCGCCAGGCAGGGCAGCAGCGCAAGCACACAGACTTCGAGTGAGACCTCGACCCGCCCCGCGACGAAGACGACGGACAGCACTCCCAGCATGATCAGCCAGTCCCACACGATAGGGATCGCGGCATTGTCACCGGCCAGCTCATCCCGGGTGTAACGATTCTTCAATGCACCTACGGCCAGCCATGCGGCGCCGGCCAGCACCGCGGTGAGCAGCGGCTGTGGCTGCCGTGTCACCGCACAGAGCACGCCCACCGGCATCAAGGCACCCGCGGCGTCCACGGCCAGCGCAAGCTGCAGCAGCCGCCGTTTCGTCACCTTGTGCATGTCTCTCTCATTGCGTTCCGGTGCGCGATCCGACGCGGCAGTGCCGGCAGTTGACTCGATCTGCCGCGCTCCGGCAGCTTCGAACAGCCCCATGGCCTCCACCCCCTGTCGTCCCATCACTTCAGGTGCGGCTGGAGCCCAACTGCGCACATGACCGTTTCTGTGTCGAACCTGACGCCGAGACACATTAAGCGACCTCACGCCTTTCGCCTATTTTGCCCTTCTAATGTCTCATTTAGTGAGATGTATTCGAGGTGCCCCGTAGAGGCGAGCTTGGCGCTTTTGTCATGGACAGTTCCCCTTTCGCCTCGGAGAACATGACCCCGCCGGCCACTGCGTCCGGAATGACGCAGCAGATGGCAACATCCCTCAAGTACGCGCCGAGTGGCGCGTGTTATGCCGGGGCGGGGCCGCGATGACTGCCCCACCGCAGCGATCTCAAATTCGAGAACCGAGGGGCAGGGCATCCGCCAGATTTCCTCAGGCGCACGGTTACCGGGGAAGGGGCGGCACTGATGCCCGCACGGGACCCGCGGCCAGGGGTGCTTCGCACACGAACCCCACGTTTCCAGCGGCCGGCGCACGCTGGGCGTGATGCTTATGGGAAATCCCATACTTTTTTGGCGAAACTCGCGTCCACCCATTCCCCGGGTGTTCGTCACCTCCAACGCCGCAGTCGGCTGGAGCAGCAATCCGAGACCACGCTGTCCGTACGCACGGACCGCTGGCGCAGCGCACGGTACCGCGAGGTTCTTCTTTGGCGCCGGGTATCCCAAGAATGCAATCCGGGTGGACAAGGGCATCGAACTTCCGGGCTAACAAATCCCGTTGAAAGAGAAGGCCGCGAACTTCCGGGATACCAACTGCCGTTGAAAGAGAGGGGTAGCGAACTTCCGGGCTATTAAGTCCCCGTTGAAATAGCAGGACATCGTCGTCGCCCACGGGGCACCCTCGTTGCAGCGTTTGAGCTCACGGCTCCCGGCGGCCCGTTCTTCGGGAGGACAACAACCTGGTCGAAGAAGCGCTGGGAACGCGGTCGTCACAAGTCCAGCCATCGCGCGACTGGCCGGTCCCCGTGGGTGCAGCGACGTGGGCCAACACCCGTGCGGTGGGCGGGAGAAGGCCCGGACGGGCGGCGGGACACGTCAGAGCCAGCTGTGACGGCCCATGGCCGCAGCGGGCGGCGATGAGGTCGGATAGCGGGCCGCCCGGGAAGCCTGGGCACTCCCCCGCGTCCAGCCGTGTCCAGCCGTGTCCGGGAACCGCTGCGTACGATTCGGTCCCCGGACACGGACACGGCTGGGCGGCGACGGAGCTGACACGAACCCCGGGGCCGGGCGGGGCAGCTCGGGGCGTCAGCTGCCGAAGGGGATGTCCCGAGGGGTGGCCATCCGGCGGGTGTCCGGGTGGGCCTTCACATAGTCGGTGAGGTACGAGAGCGACTCACGCACCGCGCTGTCGTCCGTGCCGCAGCCCTTCGGACCGCTGACGCCGTCCGGGTAGCACGACATGCGGTTGCCGTAGATCAGGCTGTCCACGGCGGCACTCCCGTCGACGGAGTCGAGCAGGGTGGCGGCACGCTCCCCGTCGCCCTTGCCCACCGTCCAGCCGACGGTCTGCGCGAGCTCTCCGGCGTCCCGGGCCTTCCTGGCGGCCTCCAGCTCCGTCCGGATGCTGCCGAACTTCAAGGCCATATTGAACTCGCCCTTGTCCATCACGCGCTGGTTGCCGGGGACGTTCGGCCCGTGCTTGGCGAAGCCGTCCCGGACCTGCGCGTAATCGCCGCTGTAGCTGACCGCTTCCTTGGAGTTCAGGTCAGCGAGGGCGTTCTTCCAGCCGCTGCCGCCCTCCTTGCCGTAGAAGCCGTAGAGCACCCGGATGCCCCTGCTCTCCAGCTTCTCGCGCGCCATGTCCCGCAGCCCGGCCACGGAGCATTGGCGCCACTCGGGGTCGTTGCTGTCGCACCAGTCGGGGTTCTTCATGTCCAGCCAGACGAAGGAGACCTGACGCCCGTCGTCATGCTCCTTCGCCACCTGGTCGAACATGGCCGACATGGTGTCCCCGTAGCTGGTGAGAGTGCCGTCGTGGTCGGCCCACCAGCCCTCGCGCCAGGCCGTTGCGTCCATCTCCAGCGCGTTGGCCCCGTTCGCGAGCGCCCTGGTCACCCCGCCCGTGGTCAGCACCCGGTGGGCGATGGCCCAGGTGGGGCGCTGCTCGGTGGTGCTGGGCGCGTTCCCGGAGAGCTTGTCCTCCGGGACGGCCATTGCGGCTCCGGTGCCCAGGGTGGCTGCGGAGACGACCAGAGTCAGCGGCAGCAGTATCGCGCGAAGCCGACGTGGGGCGGCCATGAGGGGGGTCCTTTCCGTTGCACGGGCTACGCGTGGTGGCAGCCCGTTGTGCCGTGCGAAGGCGGTCTGCCCTACAGACAGCCGGCGGGCCGATTGCCCGCAACTGCCAGCACTGTACGCCAAGTTACCCACGGGTAATTATTGGCTGCGGTCCGTGCACGGCCGCCCTGCCCTGCCGGTCGCCGCCGTGGTTGAGCCGACGGCACTGCCACCGGCTCACATCGGACCCCTGCCACCGTCGGGCCCTTCTGCCGCAACTCACCCTTTGCCTATGGTGTCTTGAGACCGCAGAGCGCGGTCGAAGGGAGATGCTCATGCCTACGCAGACCAGCCGCGCATCGCACCACCCCCTTCCCCGCTTCGAAGACGCAGAACCACTCGGCCCACAGGACACGGAGTTCGCCAGGGACATCCAGGCCGTACTGGAGAAGCACGGCAACCTGGACCGGTTCGGCCTGGTCCTGTTGCACGACCACTTCTCGGTGGACGGCGACGAAGTGCTCGTCGAGACGAACGACCCGCAGGCCCGCACACTCCACGTCGAGGTGGAGAAGAAGGGAGAGACCCAACACGCCCAGCCATCGCAGTGGCGGTTCGTCGCGGACTCCGAGGAGACGCCCACCGCACAGAACGACCGCACCCCCTACGAGGTGCTGATGCTGTGTCTGACACTTGCCTGCGAAGACCGCTGAGGTCGGACGCCCCCAGCTGATCGGCGACCGCGGGGACGCCGCCGCCGGGGAGGGCCTGCTCCACGGAGGCCACGGCCCCCGACGAACGGCGCGGGCGACGGGCCGTCGCCCCGGTGGGCGGGTGCTTGGGAGCACCCGCCCACCGCCAGCAGCCACCGAGCGATCACGACCGCTGGTTAGCACGCATGCCCTCAACACCAGTGGTTGGAGGCGATGTTCTTGTACCAAGGGGTGTTCCGAGAGATCGCCGATGCCATGGCCGCGCTGCACCGCGCCCATGTCGCCCGCGTAGTTCGCGGACAGGTACACAAGAACGGCGCGGGCGGGCCCTACCGTCCGGTGTAGGTGAACTCGTCGTCCGGGCTGGTGGGCGAGGTGGCCTTGCCGACCGTCACGGTGATGTTCACCGTTTGTTGGACGTCGAGCAGACCGGGCGCGGTTGCGGTGATCTGGCTGGTGGAGACGAACGTGACCGAGTCGGATGCCTTGTCCTTGAAGTGCACGGTGGCGCCCGCGGCGAAGCCCTCGCCGTTGATGGTGACCGGGGTGCCGACCTTTCCGCTGGTCGGGCTGACCGAACTGACCACTACAGGTGCGGGTCCGCCATAGGCGAACTGCGACATCGCGATGGCCGGGGAGGTGCCGAGGGTGTTGGTGACGCGGACATGGACGACGCCCGTGCCGTTGGGGACCTTGGCGGTGATCTTGAGGCCGGAGGGGTCGATCGTGGGCGGCTCGGTGCAGGCGAAGCGGCCGAAGTCGACCATGCTGTCCTTACTGAAACCCGTGCCGTAGATGGTCACCGTGTCGCCTGCTGCGCCGAAGGTGGGACTCAGGTGGGTCACCATCGGCGGTGAAGGCACGTCAGGCGCCCCCACCAGGTCCAGGTAGGTGGAGTTGGCGTGCTGGTAGGCGACCTGGCCGAGGAAGTCCTGGGTGGTCTTGTGGATCAGCTTCTCGGAAAAGCTCGTGTATCCGGTGTTCATCAGGCAGAGCGTGCCGGGCTGGACGTAGACATTGCCGTTGGTGCGCCTGGCGATCTTCCCGATGAGCAGCTTCACTTCTTCGGTCGCCTGCGGCCCCGGGCTCGGGTACCAGTCGGCGGTGGTGTCGAGATCGGCCCACGCGTGCGGTACCAGGTCGTAGGCGTTGTTCTGGCGCTCGTCGATGAGCCACGAAATGGAGTCGAAGTAGTCGACGAAGCTCTGCACGCCGGCGGTGGGAGCGGCATAGGTCATCACCGCGAACTTCGGCTGCTTCGGCCAGGTCTGTGCCTGTAGGTACGGCGCGAGCATGCTGGCGATGCAACCGCCCAGGCTGTGCCCGGTCAGATAGACGGTCGGCTGCGGCGAGGAGGGCGCCGCCTTGAGCGCGACGGAGAGCGCCTGAGCGAGCGTGACGTTCGGGGAGGGAGAGGCGATCGAGCGGGCGTTGACCACTCGTGTGAACGCGTCCTTTGCCCCCTTGGACACGTAGATGGGCTTCGGCGATCCGCTTTCGGGGAACGGGACGACCGTGCCGACTTCCATGTCCTCGAGGATGTCGGTCCAATCGGCGTCCGTTCCGCGAGCGACCACGGCGAACGCGTTCGAGCCATCGGTGCTCCGTGCGAGGTAGGCCATATTGGCGTTGGCTTCGCTCAGGGCCAGCCACACCAGTTCCCACGAGCCCTGCGTCGCAAGGGTGGGATCGCTCAGTTGCGCGTCGATGCCGGTGATGATTCGTTTGGTCTGCTGCTCCAGGGTTTCCCCGGACGGACGCGTGGTGGCCCCGGTGGCTGCAAGGGCAGCCAGGGTCATGTTCACCTGGGAGATTGTCGTATCGGGTGCCATCGTTCCTGCTCCTCGGATGTTGTGCCGGTGCGGAGGCGGGACGGCCTTTCGGCAGCATCAGGGCAGATCTGCGCCGAACCGACCGTCAGAGTGGATCGCACACCATCAGACCTCCCCTCTGTGTGGTCCGGTGCTCTTCCTGCCTTCAGCCTGACCAGGTTCACCTCGTTGGTCGTTCGCCATACGTGTCTGCGGTACGCCGAGTCCGGTGCGCAGCGTGGGCGCCGGATCTGCGGCGTCCGCGGGCAGGCCCGGGCGGCGGGCCCAGGCGACGTCCCCATTGGCACCCTCACGATGCGGTTGTCGAGCGTCACGCCGGCGAGGTTGAGCGGATCGAATGCCGTGGCCACAAGCGGGTCCCAAAGGTTGGCCGACCAAGCGATGCCCGCAACATAACTTGGTCGACCAAATGAATACCCCGGCTCGATACAGCCCTTCGGGTCAGTCGGCCGAGGAGTGATCGGCGGGCGGTGCGGCAGCCGCCGGGGAACCACCAGGTTGCGCGCCGGGCGAGGGGAACGTCAGATTCTCGGTGATGTGGCCGAGCAGGCGCATCACGATGTCGCGCTCCTCGCGGGTCAGTCCTGCGGTGGTCGCCTTCTCCAGCTCTCTCCACGCCTGCTCCACCCGCTCGCGCAGCGCCTGGCCCGCGCGGGTCGGGCGCACCACAACGGCCCGGCGGTCGGTCGCGGACTGTGCGCGGGTGACGAATCCGGACTGCTCCAGGCGCTTGAGCATCTTCGTCACCGTCGACGGGTCGAGACCGAGAGTCTTGATCAGGTCCGCCTGCCGCTGCTCCCCCTCCCGCCAAAGGCGCATCATCAGCAGCTCCTGGCCTGGGTACAGGCCGGTGTCGCGCAGCAGATTTCCGGCGGCGATGCGATGCACCCGGGCCGCGGAGAAGAGTGCCGTGCTCATCGGGGTGCCTGCCACCTCAGGTACGACTTGGTCGCTCTTCCCTGTGGCGTCAGGCGTCGGCGTGGTCATCGGGTCTCCTCAGGTGAAAGGCAGGTCGCGAGTCCGCGCGGGTCGCGAAATCCACCAGAATATTGGCCGACCCTTGAATCCGGGTGAACTTCCGACCCTGGTCGGCGGGACCTCCTCCTGGGCGTGCACAGCTCGGAGGACCGCCGGGGCGACCACCGTCGGCGCCTGCCCTTCACGCGGCCGACCGCGCGCCAATAGCCTCAAAGCCCCCTCATTTATGCAGGTCAGGACGTCATTGGTGGCCTGGATGCCCTGATCAGAGCGTCGGATGCCGGGCGCCGTGCCGCGCCTCGCGGATCCCCACACCGGCAGGACGCCGAGCCAACACGGGCGGATCACGTCCATGGTCGTGATGGCATCGACCATCTGGGCACTGTTGATGAACAGGCCGACGCGCTCGGCGGGGTCGAACTCGTCGCCAAAGGTGGCGAGAGCGGGGCTTCTTGCGGCGGCACCTGCTCCTGGCGGGCGCGTGCGGACATGCGAAAGGGGCCCGCTCCCGGCGGGCCCCTTGGGGGTCGGGTTGTCGGAGCCGCCCGAGTACGCCCAGTAGGCGGGTGATTCTCCGACTTGCTCCCCAGCTCACTTCCCCCTTGTTGTCCTGCGCTGCCTCGTCAGCAGCCCGGGAACGTCGCCGCCGGGGTTTCGAAGGTCCCTTGCCCCTGGACCTTGATCAGGCCAACGGCCTTCTTGCAGGGCCAGCTCATCTTCCAGGTGCTGGTGGCCCGGTCGCCGTCGCTGATGGTCTCCAGCCTGTCGTACGACGACGAACCGCCCATGCGGTACCCGAGTTGCGCCTTGATGTTCGAGCCACCCTTTTTGGTGTAGAAGACGTCGATGGACTGGGGCCGGCTGTTCATGGCGATGCAGAGCTGGCCTTTGCTCAACCTGGTGCACTTGACATGGTCCGAGCCTGACGCCACCTTCTGCGACGCGCGGGTGGGCGACGCCTCGGCTCCAGCCGCATGAGCCGGAACCGTGAGAAGCGAGAAGCCAACGGCCGCACACGCGGCGGCTGCCAGTGAGGCACGACGAATCATGGAAATCTCCCCGTTCAGTGGTTTCCTGACGGTACAAAGGATCAATCACTGGCACGACCCGTTTTCGGACAAGCTTCCGCCTTGTTCGAGCCGAAGGTATGCGGGGATGTCGCATTGGTTCGCGTCCCTGACGTGGCCGTGAAGCCGGAAACGAGGGATCGCGCAGCAGTTGCCCGGCCGGTCCGATGGCTGGTATATGGCCGGTGCCCTTCAAGGCTCGAAGGGCAGAGCCGTCCGGTCCGTCCAAGAAGGCGAGTTTCTCCGTTACTTCGAGGCAGCTCTCGGCCGAGCAGAACAGGACCGGGGCGACGCGATGACGCTCTGGATCGCCGCCGACCTCACCTACCAACTCACCGCATCGTCGCCCGCCGCTCAGCGCACGCGATTGAGCAGACCGGCGGGATCGGGGTCGGCCTGGAGGCCGCGGAGCAGCAGAGTCCACAGGTCGTGCAGGTGCTCCTCGATGTGCCGGCGTCCCTCCAGGGCGTCGGAGACGGTGTGCAGACCGAAGAAGGAGCAGACGATGCCGTGGGCGGTGGCGGCAGGTGGTACATCGGCAGCGAGTTCACCGTTGCGGGCGGCTTCTTCGAGTAGCTGGGTAACGGCTTCGATCCAGCCGAGGAACGGTGCGGGGAGCTGGGCGTCGATGGCTTTGCGTTCGGCCCAAAGGCGGGCTCCGGCACGGACGATGATGTCGTCGCGAAAGGCGCGTGCCACCTCGAAGCTCAGCCCGACGAGTTTCTCCAGGGCCGGCAGGCCGGGCTGCCGGTAGCGGCTGATCAAATGCGGCCAGGTGGCGAAATGCTCCTCGACGATGGCGAGGGCGAGCTTCTCCTTGCTGGCGTAGTGGAAATAGATGGCCCCGCTGGTGCGACCGGAATGCGCACTGATGTCACTGATGCTGGTACCGGCGTACCCTTTCTCGTCGAACAAGGTTGCCGCCGCTTCGAGAAGGAACCTGCGCGTCGTTTCCGCCCGGATCTGCACGTACACCTCAAACGTTGTCCTCGTTCCGCCGGAAGGCAACCTACCGCTCCCCGCGTCCCGGAATTCAAGGGTGCGCATGTTCGAATTTCGGTATTCCCTGGTCGTATGAGCACCTCAACGGTCAGGGTCGTCGGAAAGAGTGAGCCGCTCAGCTGGTCCCGTACCGTCGAGCGGGAACTGGTGCACCGGACCTCGGTGGCAGAGGTCCTCCTTACGGATGTACGGCCGGCCGACACCCCGCACGCCTTCCTGGCGGCGGCGTCATGGCCGCGCGCGCATGCGACATTCCCCCGCGACGGGTCGCAGCGGCACAGTCCGCTGATTCTGGTGGAAACACTGCGTCAGCTCGGTCTCTACATTCCCCTGCGGTTCTACGCGGTTCCGGAGGTCTTCCATGCGGTCATCACCGACCTGTACTTCCACCTCAGCCCCGCCGACGAGTTGCCGGCCTGCGCCGGAGCGACCCAAATCACCTGCTCGGCACGCGTCAGCGAGGTACGGCGGGTGCCGGACGAGTCCGCCATCGGACTGCGGCTGAATGTCACCTTCGCCGCTGGTGGGGTGAGGTTCGGCCACGGTGGCGGGGGCGTGCGATTCCTGGACGGCGCGCGCTTCACCGCGCTGCGCGCCAGGAGCGCGGTCGGTGCCGCTCCGGCGCGTCCTCCGGAGGCCGGGCAGCGCCCGCCGGCCGCACAGCTGACCGTGAATCACCCGCATGATGCGGTCCTCGCTCTCGACCAGGGCGAGCTGTTGGTCCGGCCGGCCGACCCGCTGCACCCGTTCTTCTTCGACCACCCCACCGATCACGTGCCCGGCATGGTGCTGTTGGAAGCCGCCCGCCAGGCCGTCTCGTACCGCAGCCGGGGCAGGCTGAGCCGGCCCCTGTTCGGCCGGCTGACGGCCTCCCGGTTCACCGAACTAGCCCCGCCCGCACGCGTGTTGTGCAACCGGCACGGCTCAATGTGCGCATTCCGTATCCTCCAGGGCGGCTCAGAGACGGCCCGCGGAATCTTCGGTTATACGTAGAGCACACAATATTGACATTTACGAATTGGTTGACCTTTATGCGTTGCCATCCGTAACGTAACGATCGTTATTTTCCGGCTGGAGCGGAAGAACTCCGCTCTCTGGGAGCTGCCCTGCCGGAATCCCTCGGCCCGTGCCGGACGTCCGTGAAACCGACGCTGCCCTGCCTCTTTCGCGACCGGTCACATCGGCGCCTTCGGGCCTCTCAGAACGGAATCCCGAATGACCGCAGACAGCATCCTTTCGTGGACCCCCGCGGCCGTCGTTTTCGACTGTGACGGCACACTGATGGACACCGAACGCCACTGGGTGGACGCCCGTGACATGGTGCTGCACAGCTACGGCTGCGCGCCCTCGGACGAATTCGCGGAAAAGGCGCGAGGGCTGCACTACACCGAATGCGGGCGCTTAATGGCCGATGAGGCCGGGCGACCGGAACTGACCGGGGACATGACGGAATCACTGCTCAAGCACTTCCGTGAACTCGTCGCCGCGGACCCCACCACCATGCCCGGGGCGCCGGAATTGGTGCACTCGACCGTGCAGTTCGCCCCGCTGGCCGTGGCGAGTAACTGCCCGCTCGAAGTCGTCGAGTCCTGTCTCGGAATGGCGGGACTCCGGGATTGCTTCAGCCACATCGTGGTCCCCAACGACACCACGAGACCCAAACCTCATCCGGACGTCTACCTCACCGCCGCCCAACTCTGCGGGGTGGAGCCCGCCGACACGCTGGCTGTCGAGGACTCCCACTGCGGCATCCAAGCTGCCGCAGGCGCGGGCATGCGGGTACTCGGCGTCGGTCCCCGTCCCAGCGACAGGGAGACGGCGTTGGCCGACTGGTGGGTCCACTCGCTGGCAGAGCCGGCGGTGCAGGGATGGGCCGACGCCCGCATCCCCGCCCAGGGCACCGGTCCCACTGGGCCCGGGAGCACGACGGCATGACGGCGGCCCGGCCCGCGGCACACTCCATGACGGCCCGCGGCCGACTCCATGACGGGTCGCGGGTCCGCGGGCCGGGTGGCGTTCAGGGTGACCTGCGGTGCGGGCACCACCGCCTCGTCAGGCCATGAGGTGCCCGGCGACGTCAGGCACCTGCGGGGTGGTTTCCGCTTCCGTCGTCACTCCTCAGGTGAGCGCGCCCCCGGGGCGGCGTGGGTGCCGAGCGGTGAGTGCGAGGTGCCCGCTGGTGGATCCGGCGGTGCGTCGGTGCCCGGACTCGACTCTGCCGCAAGGGCTCGTTCGTCCGGAGCGCTCTCCCGCGGCGCGTGTGGGGTCAAGCTGGGCTCGGACCGGTAGGCGACCCGGATCATCTCCGCCGTGAAGGCCCGCACACTCGGCGTTTCGGCGTCGGCGGCGGTGGCCACCACCACGCTGCGGGTCACGGTCGGCCGGCAGGGGACGAAGCGCACGCCGGGGGGCGAGGATTCCCGCACCATGCGCGGCACCAAGGTCACCGCGAGGCCCGCCGCCACCAGATGGAGTTGGGTGGAGTAGTCGGACACGCAGTAGCGCACTTCCGCCTCCGTCTCATGCGCGCGCAGCAGTTGCAGCAGCGCTTCATGGGCGTCGCTTCCCTCGGGGCAGCTGGTCCAGTACTCCCCGTGGAGATCGCTCAGCGCCACGAACTCCCGGTCGGCGAGCGGGTGCGCCTCAGGAACCGCCAACTGGGCGTCCTCGTAGATCAGCCGGGTTATCCGGATGCCCGGCGGCATGTGCGCGGGGCGATGGGTCCAGCTCTCGGTGACGACCGCGTCCAGTTGGCGGGCCTGGAGCATCGGGATCATGTCGACGGCTTCACCGTCGCGCAGCGAGGGTTCGAGGCGCGGGTGACGGGTGATCAGGCTGCTCAGCACCGGGGGGACCAGTGCGCGCAGGGCGCTGGCGACGCCGCCGATGCGCAGCGGACCGGCGACGAGACCGTGCAGATTGGCGAGGTCGCGCTCGGCGTCATCGAGCGTGGCCACCATGGTCTGTGCGGACGTCGCCAGGATGTGCCCGGCGCTGGTCAGCCGTATGCCGCGGCCGTCCCGTTCGACGAGCCGGCACTGGACCTCCTTCTCAAGTTTGCGCAGGTGCTGGGACACTGCCGGACCGGTGATGTGCAGCACGGCGGCCGCCTCTCCCACGGAGCCGAGCCGGGCGACGGCGGCAAAGACACGTAACCTCTCCCAGGTGATCATGTAAGGCAGGCTAATGGTTTCCGGTAATGAATCTTGAATAGTGTTACGGGGCTCACGCTGGGATCGTGGAGTTTGTGGATGCGACCTCAACTCCCTCCGTAACAACCGCCGATGACAACGACCGGACTCCGCGGCATAGCACCGCTGCCCCGGTCGTGTTGGTCATCAGCGGTGCCGCCTGCCTGTCGGCTTCGGCGATGTTTGTCAAGCTCGCCGACGTCACTGCGGGGACCGCGGCATTCCTTCGCTGCGCTCTCGCCCTCGCCGTACTTGTGCCGTTGCTTGTTCATGAGGTACGGCGTAAAGGGCGTCTGGCGCGGCCGCTTCAGGGATATGCGGTGGTCGCGGGCGTATTTCTGGGCGTGGACTATGTCATGTGGACCATGAGTATCCTGGACGTGGGTGCCGCGGTCGCCACGGTGCTCATCAATGTGCAAGTCATCGCATTCCCTTTGCTGGCGCGGCTGATCAACGGAACAGCGATTTCTCGTCGTTTCCTGTTCACCATTCCCGTGATGTTGGCCGGAATCGCGCTGTCCAGCGGCGCTCTGGAACACAGTGCGGTGGACGGAAACCCGGTGCGCGGTGCGGCGCTGGGTGTCGCCGCCGGCATCGCCTACGCCGCGTATCTGTACCTCAACCGGGTGTCGGGCGAGCGCAGCCCGACGCATGTGGTGGCCCCGATCTGTATTTCCACCGGTGCCGCCGCGGTGACCGCCGGCGTCATCAGCCTGTTCACCACCGGCATCAGTCTGTCGATGTCGCCGATGTCATGGGGTTGGGTGATCGCCCTCGCCCTCCTCGGGCAGGTCGTGGCCTGGCTGCTGATCAGCACCGGTTCACCCAAACTCGCGCCGAACACCTCCGCCGCGCTGCTGCTGCTCCAGCCGGTCATGGCCATCGGATTCGGCCTCGTCATCCTCAGGGAGACGCCCACCGCCGGCCAGCTCGTCGGCTGTGTGGTCGTGATCGCCGCCGTGTGGTTCTCCCACCGCAGTCCCTCCCGGAGCAGCACCAGCGGTTCGTGAAGGAAATGCCCGATACACAGCACAACTCTGACCCGAAGTAGCTGCCGACCGACGGGAAGCGTCATGAGTGAAGCGACTCTCGCAGTGGACGACTATCGCCTGATCGCCCCGATCACCCTGCCCGGTGACGGCCGGGCGCCCGGTGACGTCAAAGTGCTCAGCGATTCGGACGAATACGACGCGTATTTCCGCATTGAGCATCAGAGTGACATATCGCCGGGCACGTGGATGAAGACCGTGCTTTCCGTTGCGGAACAGGTCAGTGATGATCTTCCGGCGACGAGCCTCGAAGAGTGTGAACAGGCTCAGATTCTTGACGGTCTCGCCATCATCCTCCAGCACACGCTGCGTCAGCTGGCGAACTGAAAAGGGACCGGTTTCCCGACCGCACCGACCGCATCGACCTCACCGACCTAAGGGGGAGCACAAAGCAATGCATATCTCGGCCGAACAGCAGACGGCAGTGCGCCGGTGGAAGCTCGGGCACCATGTCTTCCATCTGCATCTCACCGTGATGAACACTTACCTCGCCTCCCTGGAGAAGTCGATCGCAGAAGCGGACTGGCGGTCGGTGAGCCCGCTGCTGACCAAGCTGAGCAGGCTCTACGGCGCCGCGACCTCCTGCATGCGCTACGCCTCGGATTTCCCGGAGACGGCCTACGAAAGCCTTATCCGGCCGTCGATGGAGCCGCCGTGGCTGAACCCCGGTTTCTCCGGAAAGTTCAACAGCGACCACGAGCGGATGCTGGACCTCATGCGCACGGTCCGGACGAGCCTGAAGCGGGCGATCCGTTCCGGGGAGGTACCGGAGGAGGTCGAGAGCGCGGCCACCCGGCTCTGGCGGGCGCAGTCCCACAACCGCGCGAACCACAAGCTCATCTGCGAGAAGTTCGTCCCGGGCGGCCAGTCGCTGCTCCAGGACTACTTCAACGCCAACGCCTGACCGACACACACGAAGAGGAGATTGTCATGGCTGTCACCGTGATCGAGACCTGGTACCTGAACGACGAGGCCGCCGGCCAGGCGACCACTGTCATGCAGCGCATGGACGACGCGCTCGGCGACAACGCCCATGCGCACCCCGGCTGGAACGGACACGCCACCTTCCTCCAGGACGACGCCGACCCGCACCTGGTGACGTGGCAGTACTCCTGGCGCAGCAAGCAGGACCACCAGGACCTGCTCGCCTCCGAAGAGCGCCTGGCGGAGCCGCTGTACCGCACGTACTGCACGCGTCCGCGGCACATCCGCTACGCCACCGAGCTGGAGGTGGAGGTCGAGCACGACCACTGATCCGTCGACTCGACCGCGTATGACCTAAGGACACACATGAGTGAGAACGTCGGGGACTGGAGCCCCGAAGAGCTGGAGAAGAACGGCCAACTCCTGTTGTCGCAACTGCGCGAGCACTTCTCGACCCTGGGGCAGCAGCCCGTGACCACCCAGCGCTCCGCACAGGAGATCCGGGCGCTGCTCGACGAACCCCTACCGGACGCCCCACAGCCGTTCACCGAGATCCTGAGCCAGACCTGGGACGACGTGCGCCCCAACCTCACCTTGTGGAACCACCCGCGGTTCCATGCGTACTTCAGCAACAGCTCCAGCGGGCCGGCCATCCTGGCCGAGATGTTCACCGCCGCGATGAACGTCAATGTGATGCTGTGGGACGCCGCTCCGGCCGCCGCAGCCGTGGAACTGACCGTCCTGGACTGGCTTGCCCAGATGGTCGGTTACACCGTGGCGCAGGACTCGGTGCTGGTCGACGGCGCGTCCCTGGGCACGCTGTACGGACTCGCCGCCGCCCGGGAGCACCTCGCCGGGCTGGACATCAGGCAGCAGGGGCTGGCCGGCCGGGATGTGCCGCGGTTGCGGATCTACACCTCCGACCAGACCCACAGCTCCATCGACAAGGCAGCCATCACCCTCGGGATCGGCCTCGACAACGTGGTGCGCATCCCCGCCGACGCCGACGGGCGGCTCGACCCGGACGCCCTGAGGGAGCGCCTGGAACAGGATGAACGGCTCGGCCACCGCGCGATGGCCGTGGTCGCCAACGTCGGCACGACCTCCGTCGGAGCGGTCGACCCGATCGAGGACATCGCGGAGGTCTGCGCCGCGCACCGCACCTGGCTGCATGTCGACGCCGCCTACGGCGGGTTCTGGCGGCTGGCCCCGCAGGTCGGCGCACAACTTCCCGACCTGTCGCGGGCGGACTCGCTGGTCGCCAATCCGCACAAGGTCCTGATGTGCCCCATGGAAGCCAGTGCCCTGTTCTGCCGGCACCGCGATGCCCTCACCAACACCTTCCGCGTCGTACCGGAATACCTGCGCACCCGTCATGAGGACGGCAGCGTCGACTTCATGAACTACTCGCTACAGCTGGGCCGGCAGTTCCGCGCGCTCAAGCTGTGGTGGCTGATCAAGTCCTTCGGCGTCTCGGGTCTCACCGACCGGCTCAGCGCCGCGGCGGCCCTCGCCGAAGGGCTGCGGGACATGGCGCGCTCCGACCCGGACTGGGTGGTGGAGAACGACACCCCCTTCCCATTGGTGTGCCTGCGCTACCAGCCTCACGACCAGGAGCCGGCCCCGCGGGACGTCGATGAACTGAACCGGCGAATACACCACGCCGTCAACGAGGCCGGGTGCTCGTTCGTCTCGCACACCGTGGTGCCGTCCGGGTACGCCATCCGCGTCTCCATCGGGAACATCCACACCACCGAAGCCGACATCCAGGCCCTGTGGGCCGAACTCACCGCTGCCGCCCGGCGCTGCGCCGCCCCGCGCACACGAGAAGGGAGCACCCGATGAAACCGGCACTCCTCGATGCGATGCCGACCCGGCAACTGGCGCCCACCGAGCCGGAGTCCTTCGCCGGCCGGCTGCGCCGCCACCACGCCGTAGGACGCTGGGGCGCCGCCAACGAGAACCAGTCCTGGACCCCCAACCCCCGCTCGGTACCCGCCCTGTGGCGCTACGCGGAGCTGCGCCCCTTCGCGGTCGAAGCGGCCGAGTTCGTCAAGGGCGAGGACGCCGCGCTCCGGGTCATCACCCACCTCAACCCCGGGCACCCCGACTACGAGGCGGCGGTGGGGCACCTGTACTCGGGGCTCCAGACGCTCAAGCCGCACGAGAGGATGACGGCCCACCGGCACGCGGCCTCCGCCATCCGCTTCGTGATCGAGGGCGAGGGCGGCTGGACGGCGGTCGACGGTGACCGGATGGCCGTCGGGCCGGGCGACGTGGTGATCACCCCGGGCCGGCTGTGGCACGAACACGGCAACGACGCCGACGACGGTCTCGTCATCTGGCAGGACTGCACCAACGATCCGCTGGTCAACACGCTCGGGGCGAACTTCTTCGAGCTGCATCCGCAGCGCAGCCACCTCGGGACGCAGGACCGCACGGACACCCTCGCGCGCTACGGCGGCCTGCTGTTGCCCGACACCCGCCGGCGCGGCGAGGCGTCCCCGCTGTTCTCCTACCCCTGGGACAAGTGCTACGAGGCGCTGGTCACGGCGGCACGCGCGGGGGCCCACTCCCCGTTCGACGGCGTCATCATGGAGTACACGAATCCGGTCACCGGCGGCCCGGTGACCCACACCCTCGGCGCGAAACTCCAGATGCTGGCGCCCGGTGAACACACCCGCAGCCACCGGCACACGGGATCGGTCGTCTATGTCGCGGCGCGCGGCAGCGGTCTGGTGACGATCGACGGCGTGGTCCATCCGTGGAGCGCCGGCGACACCTTCTGCGTGCCCTCCTGGTCGTGGCACAGCCACAGCAATCCCGGCGCCGACGAGGCGGTGCTGTTCTCGTACAACGAGTTCCCCCTGCTCGACAAGCTCGGTCTCTACACCGAAGAAGCGGACGAGCGATGAACAGCGGTCGCGCGCAGCGCACTCCACGACCGGTGAGCGTCGCCGGCGACCGCCGCACACCCACCACCATCAGGAAGGAGGACGGCCATGCCATCTGTCCTGCTGCTGTTGTCAGCTGCCACCGAGCTCCCGCTCACCGACGGAAGCCGTCACACAACGGGATTCTGGCCGGAGGAGGTCATCGAACCTGAAGCCGTGTTCGCGGCCGCCGGCATCACCACGGTCATCGCCACGCCCGAAGGCGCGCCGGCCGGCCCCGACCCCGCGGGGCTCACCCCCGAGGGGACCGGGTACTCCGCCGAGCGCTGCGCCGCGCTCCACGAAGCCGTCGAGGCGCTCCGCCCGCGCTTCACCACCCCGGTGCCGTTACGGGCCGTGAATGTCGAGATGTTCGACGCGGTGTTCATTCCCGGCGGATACGGGCCGCTGGCAGATCTTTGGGCCGATCCCGACTGCGGGCGCGTACTGAGTGCGTTCCATCAGTCCGGAAAACCCATCGCAGCGGTCTGCCACGGTCCGGCGGCATTGCTTTCGTCCTTGGACGCCACCGGCGACTGGCCTTTCAACGGTTACGAAATGACCTGCTTCACCGACGAGGAAGAAGCCGACCTCGGGCTTCTGGAGCTGATTCCCTGGACGGCTGAGGGCCGGCTGGTCAAACGTGGCGCGCGCTTTTCCGCGGGCCCGCCGTGGGGGGAACACCTCGTTCGCGACCGTGCCCTGCTCACCGGGCAGAACCCCGCTTCCGCGAAGCCGCTCGCCCATGCGCTGTGCGAAATCCTCTGAGACGACGCACGCCTGACGTCGTGTGACCGCGGCGGCCTGTGACGCCGCGGTCCACGGGGGCCACCGCCGGCCTGCCCGAGGCATCCCGGCGGACCTGCTAAAAAATTGTTTCATCAGCCACCTTGCACATCGCATCCTCATTCAATTACCGTGAGATGCAAGAGGGAAATTCAAGTGGTTTACTGAATTCCCCGGCCGCCGAAAGTTCACGGAAATCCGAGTCGAGACCTCCTCGGTTTCCAAATATCGGCAGGCACCTTCCATCTCCCCGTTAAATCCCAAACCCCGCCCGGCCTCATCCTGGCCCGGCGCGGAATTCCCATAGCGAAGACGGAGGAAATCATGACGACCGTAGCTGTCGAAGCGACAACACGTCTGATGGCCAAAGGATTTGAGCGCTACGACTGCGAAGACTTCCTGGAGGGGCTGGGCGACCGGGACGCCGACGCGCTCTTCGGCCAGCTCCGGGACGCCTTCACCGAGCTGCCCCCGGACCCGTACGCCGAGCGGGCGCACCGGTACCGCAGGTACGGACGCGCGGTGCTGGTGCCCTGGGAGCAGTCCCTCACCTGGCTGCCCACCCACCAGGACCCGGTTCTGGGCCCGGTCACGGAGTACTACCAGGGCGACCACAACCCCGAACACCCCGGCCGGCGCCGCCGCTTCCCCGCAATCTCGGCGGCGACCCGGGCCAATGCGCTGCTCCGCCAGATCATTCTCTTCGACGCCCAGGAAGCCACCCAGCTGGAGTCGCTCCGCAACGGGCTCGTGCATGTCGGCGTGCACCTCCTCAAGCTCGCCGTGGACGGCTCCGAAGAGGAGGCCGTGCCGTCCCCGAACGTCCTGCACCAGGACGGCGAACCCTTCACCTTCGCCCACCTGATCAGCCGGGACAACGTCACGGGCGGCGTCAACGTGATCGCACCCCCACGATGCGCCGGCCTGCACCCGGAGGAGGTCAGCAAGGAGCTGATCCAGGCCGAGTTCACCCTGGACCGGCCGCTGGATTCCTATGGCGTCTACGACCCCCAGGTCAGCCACTACGTCAGCCCGGTGCGCCGTGGCACCGCGGCACGCCGCGGCGAGCGCTCCGTCCTTCTTGTCGACTTCACCCCCTACGTGCCGCACATCTAGCCTCCGCGCCCCTCCCCTCATTCAGGAGTGACATGACCAGCGAAACCCAGGCGCCACAGCGCTATCTGCTCGTGCCCATGCATCCGACGCCCAACGGGCGGCTGCACATCGGGCATGCGGCCGGCGCCTACCTCCGTGCCGATGTGCTCGCGCGCCATCTGCGCCGCGAGGGCCACCAGGTGTCCGTGATGAGCGGCAGCGACGCGTACGAGAACTGGATCCTGCTCGACGCGCTCGACGCCGACCGGACGCCGGCGGAGACCTGCTGGCGCTTCCACGCGCTCATCGGGGACGACCTGCGCAGCCTCGGGGTGGAGCTCGACGAGTGGATCAGTCCCCTCGACGACGACCACGCCGATCCCTACCAGCGGGTGCACGAGGAGCTGCTGAAGCGGCTCGCCGACGCCGGCACCGCCAGG
The DNA here is from genome assembly GCF_057708345.1 of Streptomyces sp. bgisy130. Taxonomy (NCBI): domain Bacteria; kingdom Bacillati; phylum Actinomycetota; class Actinomycetes; order Kitasatosporales; family Streptomycetaceae; genus Streptomyces; species Streptomyces sp. bgisy130. The sequence goes on along the minus strand of NZ_JBYISA010000028.1, from coordinate 73,666 downwards.
AAGGTGCCGGACCCCACGCCGCGCTCACGCGACACCGGCCGCCATGTCATCGGTGTGTGGCTGAAGGGCACCTGCCCCCAGTGCCATACGCCCGGCGGCGGCAACGCCTGTGAGGCCTGTGGCTACCACTACCAGCCGGCCGAGATCCTCGAACCGTACTCGCGGCTGGACGAAGGCCCCCTGGAGTGGGAGGACTTCGACAGCTGGTACCTCAGCCCGCCGTCCGTCGAGGACGTCATCGACGCCGTCCACGCCTCGGACGTGGCAGCCGACTTCGCCGGTATCGCGGCCACCTACCTGCGGCAGACCAAGGGCGCGGTGCGGCTTTCGCAGCCGGGTGACTGGGGAATCCCCAGCGAGCTGGCCGGGCCCGAAGGCGTGCTGAGCAACCCCTACTTCGGCTTCAGCCTCTACTGCGGAGAGGTGTACCGCCGGCGCCACGGCACCGAGCTCAACGCCTTCCACCGCGACTCCGGCGTCATCACCGTCGGACTGTTCGGCATCGACAACGCCATCGGCGGAGTCGCCGCCAGCCACGCGATCGCCGCGTCCCACGGCGAGCTCAAGGCGTTCGACCACATGGTCACGAACTACTTTCTCGACTTCGAGGGCGAGAAGTGCTCCACCAGCCGCAAACACGGCATCTGGCTGCACGAACTCCTCTCCCGCACCTCGGCGACCGCGGACGAACTGCGCTACCACCTCAGCCATGTGGATCTCACGGCCGGCAGTGACAACTTCGCCATCGCCGCATTCGTCGACAGCGTCAACGGGGTCCGCACCCAGTTCGCCGCCGCCGAGAGCCTGGCGTGCGACACGGACGGCGTCCTCACCGCGCAGGACACCGAACGGATCGTGCGGGCCGTCCACCAACAGGGCGAGAGCCTGCGGCCCGGCGCGGCGGTGTCCCTGCCCGCCGCGGTCCGGGTCCTCGACGACTGGCTGGCGGCGTCACCGGCCGACGGTGACACCGCCTGGCTCACCGGTCTCGCCCTGCTCGCCGAACCCTTCATGCCGGTCGTCGCCCAGCGCCTGTGGACGGCACTCGGCCGGGCGGGCCGCCCCCGGCTCGCCGACCTCGGCCGGGAGCCCGGCCGCCGCACCGCCACCGCGCCCGCGGAGCCGGCGAACACCTTCACCGCCAACGAGATAGCCCCCGTGTGCCACCTGAGGAGCGACCGTGTCTGAGCACCACACCCACCGAGCCGGCGCCACCGACGACCTCGACGTCCTCGGCATCGGAATCGGACCCTTCAACCTCAGTACCGCGGCACTGCTGCCGAAGGACGCCGTCACGGCGCGTTTCATCGACCGCAAGGAAGCCTTCGACTGGCACCCCGGTCTCCTCTTCCGGCACGCCACGCTCCAGTCGCCCTTCCTCAAGGACTGCGTGACCCTGGCCGATCCGACCAGCGAGTACTCGTTCCTGAACTACCTCTCGCGCAGCCGCAGGCTGAACCGGTTCGTCGTGGCCGACCACCCGAACGTCAAACGCCGTGAGTTCAATGACTACTTCAAGTGGATCTGCGCCAGCCTCGACACCCTCCGCTTCGGCACCGATGTGCGGTCCCTGGACTTCGACGGCCGCGCCTTCGTCGCGGACACCAACCGGGGTACCTACCGTGCCAAGGACGTGATCCTCGGTGTCGGCCGTGCCCCCTTCGTCCCCGAAGGCGCCCGCCGCCATCTCGGCAGCACCGTCTTGCACGGCAGTGAGTACCTGCTGCGCGACCTCGACATCACCGGCAAACGCGTCGCGGTGATCGGCGGCGGGCAGACCGGCGCGGAGATCTTCGACGACCTCATCGGCGACGACTCCCGGCTGCCGTCCGAAGTCACCTGGGTGACCCGGCGCGGCAACTTCGCGCCGTTCGACGAGTCCCCGTTCGCCAACGAGCTGTACGTACCCGGCTATACGCGGTACTTCCACGCGCAGTCCCGCGCCGAGCGGAAGCGCCTGCTGCCCCAGCAGAAGCTCTCCAGCGATGCCATCCTCCAGCCCTTGCTGGAGTCCATCTACCGGCGGCTGTACGAGACGGACTTCCTCCAGGACCGGCGGCTCGGCTACCGGATGCTGGTGGACCGGCACTTCACCCGCGTCTCCCCCGCGGCCTCGGGATGGCTGGTCACGATGGAGGGCCCGCAGGGCACCGAGGCGGTCGAGGCGGACATCGTCATCCTGGCGACCGGCTTCTGCCACGAGACCCCCGCGATCCTCGACCAGCTCTCCGACCGGCTCGTCCGCGACGAGGACGGACAGGTCGTCGTCAACGAGGACTTCTCGCTCCAGTGGGACGGGCCGCCGGACCACCGGATCTTCGCCCACAACATGTCCCTGCACACCCACGGCTGGATCGACCCCAATTTCGCGGGGATGGCGTGGCGCAGCGGCGTCATCGTCAACAGCGTGCTCGGCCGCTACCTCTACGACGTGGATGTCGACGGGACCACCGTGGACTGGGGAGGCAAGACCACCACCGCCCTGGAACTGCCCGCACCGCAGCCCGCACCGCAGCCCGCCGGGGCCGGTGTATGACCGAGAGGACCGGGGTGTGCCCGCCGGCGGCAGCCGGCTGGCACGCCCACCCCGCCGGGCTCTGCGCCCTTTCCTGGTCACACGACGGACAACGCCTCGCCACCGGAGGCAACGACGGCCTCATCAAGGTGTGGCGCCCCCGCGACGGCACCGCGGACCTGCTGCTCACCTTGCGCGGCCATGACGGAGCCGTGCGGTCGCTGTCCTGGACCCCCGACGACACCCTGCTGGCCTCCGGTGCGGAGGACGGGACGGCCGTGGTGTGGGACAGCTCCACCGGCGAGCGGCAGGCCACCCCGCAACGCAACCGGCGGTGGGTCAACGCCGTCGCCTGGTCTCCGGACGGCAGGCGGCTGGCAACCGCCGGCGGCGACCGGCGGATCGTCGTCACCGACCGGTACGGCCGTCCGGCCGCCCCGCCCCTGCACAGCCCCTACGGCGTGTTCCTCAGCCTGGCGTGGTCGCCCGACGGCGCCTCGCTGGCCGGCACGGGCCGCGGCTCGGACCTCACCGTCTGGGACACCACCGAGTGGACCGTGCGCGCCGCCCCGGCCGGCCCGGGAAGCATCTGGACGGTGTGCTGGTGGCGTGGCGGCCTGGCCACGGGCAACGCCGCCGGCCGGGTGCGGCTGTGGGACCCGCGGACGCTGCGGCCCCGCGAGCTGATCGACGGGCACGGCGGCGCCGTCGCGCGGGTCACCGCGAGCAGCGACGGCGCGGTCATCGCGACGCTCTCGCACGACCAGAGCATCGGCGTGTGGGACGCCCGCACCGGCCGGCTGCTGTGGCGCCGGGAGGATGCCTACCCGGGGTGGACCGGCTGTCTCGAAGCCTCACCGACGGCCGCCCTTCTCGCGGGCACCGACGCGGACGGGCAGGAAGTCCGTATCTGGCCGCTCGCTCCCACCGCCGCCGCCCCGCGCGAGCTGCCGGTGACCGCCTCCGTGCGCGACGCGCTCCGCGACGCCCGGCAGGCAGGTGCCGGCCATCTGACCCTGACCGAAGCGACCCGGCACCTGAGCGCCGCGCTGCCGACGCGGCGCAAGCCGGAGGGCTGGGCCGAGGCGGAGCTGGTGCGGAGCGCCGATGCGGGCCAACTCGCGCTCTACGGAGCCCGGGTGGCCGCCCTGGACCCGCCCTGGCTCGGGCAACTTGCCGACCTGTGCGTGGGTGCCGCGGCCGCGGCGGAGGGTGACCTGCGCCTGTTACCCACCGTCGAGCGGCTGCTGCGCGACACACCCGCGGTCACCGGGAGCCGTCATGCGTCAGCGAGGACGACCGCGAGCCTGGTCGGCTGCCGGCTGGTGCGCAGTGGCCGGGCCTGGGTCCGCGGCACGACGCAGCCCGGGAGCCTCTGCGTCGTGGACGCCCTGCCGGCGGCACCGGACGCCCCGTCGGCCGGGCACCCCGCCGGGCCGGCCGAGGAACTGCGCTACGCGCCGGACGTGGCCCACACTCCGGCCGAGGTGCTGTCCGACGTCCTGAACACCACCCTGTTCCGGCGCTGGGCCGCCGGGCGCCACGAGCTCACGGCCCTCACGGACGACCACCACCCCGTCCGGGTCACCGCGACGCGCGCGCCCGGTGAAGGACTGACGGTGCGGGTGGCCGCCGCACACGAAGCGGACCGCGACCTGCTCGTCGCGCTCCTGGCACGCCGTATCGCGCGCGCGTACCCGGGCGCGGCCCCGCCCGCCCGCCGCCGCATCCAGATGGCCTGTCCCGTACCCGCGAACCTGCACGAGTGGGACCCGGCCGCCGTCGGGGGCTGGGCGCTCTCCCGACAGGACCTGCCGACGCATCCGGCCGACCGGGTCGCGGTCGTCGACGAGCACATCGACGACGAACGGCTGCGGCAGGAACGCCTGTTGTTGAACGACGGCTTCGCCGGGCACGAACCGCCCGACGTCCACATCTGGCACGCACCGGACGACGGCCGCGCCGCGGCGGAACTGGCCGCCGAGCTGGCGACGCTGGGGCTGCGCACCGCCTACGGAGAGCACACGGCGCGCTTGGCGGAGGCCACGCTGCATGCCAGAACCGCCCTGCTGCTGATCACCCCCGCGCTGTCCGACTGGTCCGCCGGTCCCCTCGCCGGCGCCTACGACCAGCTCACCCGGGTGACCAGGGAAACGGGCCGCCGGATCCGCTGGCTGCCGGTCACCGTGGACGCCACACGGCTGCCGGCGGACCTCCCCGACCACCTGCGCAGCTTCGACCGATACCGGCGTGGAGGGGCGGACCCGAGCACGCGCCGGAAGAACACCCACGCCCTCCTCGGCGGAATACTTGTAGACAGGACCCGCTCATGACCATCGAGCAGACTCCCCCACACGTCGGTACCAAATCCACGACCTCGACGGTCTGGTTCGCCCTCGCCGGAGCGCTGACCCTGTGGGCGTCCGCGTTCGTCGGCATCCGCTCCGCCCTGCACGACTTCACCCCCGGCCCCATGGCCCTCTTCCGCTTCCTCGTCGCCTCGGGGGGATGTCTGGTCGTGTGGGTGGTGACCACACGGCTGCGTCGCGGACGGCTGCGGCTCCCCGCGGCCCGGGACGTGCCCTTGCTGCTGCTGTGCGCCTTGCTGCTGATCGTCGTCTACAACCTGGGCGTGAACTTCGGCGAGCAGACCGTCAGTCCGGGAACAGCCAGCTTCCTTGTGGGCCAGGTACCGGTGTTCAGCATCATGCTGGCCGCCGCGATCCTCAGGGAGCGCGTGGCGGTGGTCGGCTGGATCGGCATCGGCGTCGGCATCGCCGGCACGGTCGTCATGCTCTTCGCCGATCAGACCGGGCTCCAGATCAACACCGGGACGCTCTATGTTCTCGCCGCCGCCCTCGCCGAAAGCCTCTACTTCGTCCTGTCCAAACCGCTCCTGGAGCGCTACGGGGCCATGGAACTCAATGTGTACGTCACCATCCCCGGCACCCTGATGATGCTGCCGTTCGCCGGCGACCTCACCCGTCAGCTGGCTTCGGCCGCGACCGGCAGCATCCTGATGATGGTGTACCTCGGCATCTTCCCCGCCGCCGTGGCCTACCTCCTGTGGAACTACGCCCTGGCCAGGCTCGACGTCTCCGCATCGACCTCCGGCCTGTATGCCCTGCCACTCATCACGATCGTCGTCTCGTTCGCCTTCCTCCGGGAGCTCCCCAGCCTTCTCGGCCTCATCGGCGGCGTCATCTCCCTCGCGGGAGCCGCCCTGGTCAACCGCCGCCGCGCGAGCACGAGTCACGCATGAGCGCCACGCTGCGTGGGTGGTACGGTCGCCGGCCCGCGGCTCACCCCGTCCCGGCGCCGGACACTCCAGCATCGTCATCCTGACCACGCCACGAGCCTTGGTGCGGCATGATCTGTAGCCGAACTGCCCGCGAGACAGGGGGACATGGCCATGAGGGAAACCGCGCAGGAACGCCGTCGGAGGAGCTAGGCCGTGGGTGATTTCCCGTACTACCTGGTCGCTGTCCTCTCGATGACCAGCGCAGTGTTTGCGGTGCTGCGGGAGCTGGGGCACCGCTTCCTTTCCCGGAAGAAGACGCTCGACGCCACGGTCGAGCGGGTGAGACGCGCGACGGGCCTCGACATTTCTCCTGGGCCGAAGGACAAGCGCAATGGCTGAGGGGAGCAACACGGCCGCCGGCAGCACACAGAAGCGCAAGCCGGTCATCACGGCAGCCGATGTCAGCGGGGCAAGCATCGCCACAATCGTGGTCTCGGTCGGCGTCGCCCTCGGAACCAACACCTGGCCCGGCAAGATCTGTACGTGGTCCTCGCCCTGGCTGGTCCTCTTCCTGCCCTGGCTGATCGGAGTGCTGATCGACGCTGCGGACGCCAAGCTGAAGTACTGGCAGTACAAGGTGCGGAGGAACCAACTGCTTCAGCTCGCCGAGAGCACAAAGAACCCGACGCAGAAGAAGAAGCTGCTGGAGCTCGCGCACGCGGCTGACCTTGAGCACGCCGAGCGCATCGTTGAAAGCATGCGAGGAGTAGCCGCCGAGCCGGCGGAGTCCTAGTCAACTGGACCGCCTCACACGTTCGCGCGTGGCTCTCGCTCAGCCCGGCCCACTGCTGACCGGGTTGGATGACGAAGTCCAGCTCTTCGAACTTCTCCGGCCGCCCGGCCCCCGCCGGCATCGCCACGGATCAGGAACGTCCCCGGTGCTCTTCCTCTCCCCGTAGCAAAGCCGGGATGCCGGTGTCGAGGAGGCGCTGCATCTTCAGCCCCAGGTGGAGGGCCAGCCGGTCACGGCCGTTCTTCAGGTCCCAGCCGGTCTTCTTCTCGACCTGGGCCAGCCGGTAGTAGAGCGTCGTGCGGTGGATCATCAGCTGTTCCGCCGCGGTCGCAGTGTCCCCGGCGGCATCCAGGAACACCTCAGCGGTGTGAGCCAGGAAATCCGTACGTCCACCGGCACCGAGGCCGGCGATCTCAGGCGGTACGACAAGATCGGGAGATGCCACCGCAGCAAGCATGAGCGGACCGTAGACACCGGTATCCCGCCAGGACAACACAGGCGCGAGCTCCGGCAGTTCGGCTGCGGCGAAAGCCGCCAGCACTGCCTGGCGCAACAGATCGGGAGCGCGATCCAGCCGGCCGGCGTTGCTCACACCGACGAAGACACCGCCGCTTCCCGGAGCCCGCTGCCGCACACCCCGCCGCACCGCCTCGGCGAACCAGGCCCCTGCGCGCTCCACTTCTTCTCGGCCGGCGACGAGGACCACGCCACGGTCCCCCACCGCAGACGCAAGCGCCCGCACGGCCGGCTCGTCGCGGCCGCCCCGCCCGGTGGCCTCCGCGATCACCGCGGCAACCGCCTCGGGGTCCGTGGACGGGTCCGTCACGATGACCACGATCGTGTCATCGGCGCAGACGAGCCCCTGGCTCACCAGCTCCGCTGCGGCGCGAGCGGAGCCTTCACCTCCGTGCAGGAGATCGGCCACCAAGGCCCGGCGCCGCCCCTCCTCCCCTGTCACCTGGAGCGACCGGTCCCGAAGCCGTGCCGCCAACTGGACCACGCACTCCCCCACCACCTCGTCGAAGCGCTCCGCGCCATCATTGATCAGCCACACATAGCCGAGCAGCCGACCATGATCACGAATGGGATAGCACCGGCGGGCCTTGAGGCCGAGAGACGGGCGGGCCGGAATCGAAAGAGGCTGGTCAGAAGTGGAGATACCGAAGCTGTTGAGGTACTCGGCCACGCGGCTCGGCAGTCGCCGGGACAGCATCACGTCGATACGGATCCGGTCCTCGTCCCCGAAGTGACGGCTGGACACGATGAGGCCGCCGCGCACATCGTCCACGGCGACCGAACGCTGGATCCGCGCGGCGAGCGAATCGACCAGCTGCTGGATCGCGTCCGTATACGGAAGGACCACGGCGACTCCCGCCATCGACAAACGTCATGCACAGTCGCACGATCGACGAACGTCGTGCACAGTCGCACGATAGCCCCATCCGAGCGGCATGCGGCTGCCCACGATGATCCACCGGACGACGCTCTGCTACCGGCCGGCTCAGGTCGAGAAGAAGACCGGGTGGGACGTGAAGAACGGCCGTGACGGGCCGGCCCTGCACCTGGGGCTGACGATGCAGCGCCTCCTCAACAGTGGCATCCCGGCTTTGCTACGGGGAGAGGACGCTCAGCGGGGAAGTTCCTCAGCCACGACGATGCCGGCGGGTGCCGGGCGGCCGGAGACTCTGCGGAACCCGGAGATGTCCCCGGGTGAGAACCGATCGCCAAGGATCCCGCACATGACCTTCCCCACCGACCGACAGCGGATCGCTGACCAGCTGAAGCTCGGCTCGGAGCTGCTCTACCTGTCCCGACAGGATGTCGAGGACCTGCACCTGATGCGGGACGACATCCTGGGGCTGACCCGCCAGGCCCTGGTCGAGCACGGTCACCGCCGCTACGAGATGCCGGCCAAGATCGGTGTCCACCCGTACGACAACGTCTTCTACCACGCCATGCCGGCCTACTTGCCGGGGCCGGGAATCGTGGGCGCGAAGTGGATCGAGTGCTACCCGGACAACCCGCGCAGGTTCGGTCTCCCGCAGACCACCGGGCTGCTCGTGCTCAACGATGTGGAATCCGGTGTGCCGCTGGCCGTCATGGACTCGGCGTGGCTGACCGCGATGCGTACCCCGGCGGTGACGGTCCTGGCCGCCGCGGCGCTCCACCCCGGCGCCACCACGTTCGGCATGTTCGGCTGCGGCGTGCAGGGAGTGGAACACGTCCGCTACGCGGCCCTGGCGCTGCCCGGACTGGAGACGGTCCACGTCTACGACAGCAACGAGGCCGCCGCGGACGCCCTGATCGCGCAACTCCAGCCTGAGCTGGAGGTGCGGATCGTCAAGGGTGAGTCGGCCGAGGCGGTCACCAAGAGCGCGGAAGTACTGAGCTCGGCGACGGTCATCCTGCGCGAGCCGCTCGCGGTGGTGAAGGACGAGTGGGTCAGCGCCGGACAGACGATCCTGCCGTGCGACCTGAACACCTTCTGGGACCCCCGCACGTCCCGACGCGCCGACAAGTACCTCGTCGACAGCGTCGAGGAGCACGAACTCTTCGCGTCGATGGGGTACTTCCCCGACGGCCTGCCCGAGGTCGCCGCCGAGACCGGCGAGGTGCTGGCCGGGGTGAAGCCCGGCCGGGAGAACCCCGACGAGATCATCGTCAACAGCAACATCGGCATGGCCGTCTGCGACATCGCGGTGGGCCACGCGCTCATGCACCGCGCGCTGGAGCGCGGCGTCGGGGTGCGGCTCCCCCTCTGATCTCCGGGCGGGCGCGGGTCCGGATCATTCGGTGCAGGAGCCGCCGAGGGCGGTCACAGCGCGGCTGACCTCGACAGGTGTCATGGGGGGCGGGCAGCGGGCGGGCCGTGTCGGCGCGGAAGGCGTCGAGGCCGCGCGGTGCCCGCCGCTCCGAAGAAACGGCGGGCACCGCGTCGGCCCTGGTGGGAGTCGCGGCTATCGGGAGACGACCTTGTCCCAGCCCTCGGCAATGTCAGCCTTGGCAAAGTCCAGCTGCGACTCGCTCGGGATACTCGGCGTGCCGGAGACCTCCGGCAGCTTGGCGGCCGCGGCCTTGTCGAGCGTGCCCTTCTTCTTCATGGCGGCCATCAGGGACGGGCGGGCGTAGCCCTTGAGCCAGAGGTTCTGGCCCTCGGCGCTGAAGAGGTACTCCTGCCACAGTCGGGCGGCCGCCGGGTGCGGGGCTTCCTTGTTGATGGCCTGCGAGTAGTACTGCGAGAACTTGCCGTCCTCCGGGACCGTGACCTCCCAGTCGAGTCCCTTGCGCTTGAACTCGTCGGTGTACCTGGCGTTGAGGTAGTCCCAGTCGAGGACGATCGGCGTCTGGCCCTTCGTGATGCTGGCCGCGGTGGACTGGACCGGCGTGTAGTTGCCGTTCTTCTTGAGCTTGGCGAAGAAGTCCAGGCCAGGCTGGATGTAGTCGAATGAGCCGCCGGTGGCGAGGGCGGCCGCGTACACACTGCCGAAGGCCGAACCCGACTTGTTGGGGTTGCCGTTGAGCGCGACCTTCCCCTTGTACTCCGGCTTGAGGAGATCCTTGAAGGTGGTCGGACAGGTCTTCACGCGACGGGCATCGCAGCCGATGGAGATATAGCCGCCGTAGCCGTTGTACCAGCGGCTCATCGTGTCCTTCTGGCCGTCGGGTATGTCGATGAAATCGGCGACCATGTACTGCGCGAGCAGATCCTTCGCGGCGGCGCTGTACGCGAAGGAGCTGCCGAGGTCGAGGACGTCGGGCGCCCCGTCCTTGCCCTTGCGGGAGGTGACGGCGTTGACCTCGTCCTGGCTGGCGCCGTTCGGGTTCTCCACCTTGATCTTGATGCCGTACTTCTTCTCGAAGCCGTCGATCAGCGCGCCGTAATTGGCCCAGTCCCGGGGAAGCGCGATGGCGTTCAGCGTGCCTTCCTCTTTGGCTGCCTTGACGAGCGCGTCCATGCCCCCGAAGTCCTCGGCCGTGATCGCGGTGGCCGCGCTCTCCCCGTCGGCGTTGGTCGACGCGTCGGAGCCCGCGCCACAGGCGCTGAGGACGAGTGCGGCGGCGACGAGGCCGCCGGTACGGACGGCGGATCTCGGCAGGGTCTCGGTCACGGTCTCTCCAGAGGGGTACACAACAGGACACAAAGGACACGCGGGCATTCGCGTGGGGGGTGAGGGCGTGCGCGAATACCTCGTCTGAACAAGTTGGCCATGGTAGGCACGCTGTTGATGTCTGGTCCGTAACATCTTCGAAACTCTTGGCTACCATTCCTGCACATCTGTGGCACACAAGGATCTTCCGCAGTGCCTCATCCACGCTGTCTGGGGGCAGCCCAGCTGCCCCCCGCACTTTCCGCCATCCGACACGCAGGTACCACCCATCCCTACCACCCCCGGTAGCCCGAAATCCGGGACCCGCGCGCCAGTCGTGGGCGCTGTGCACACCGGTCGACGCGGACCCCTCAGGCGCCGTCCGCCGACGCTCCGCCGATCAGCTAGTCGATTGCGTACAGCGGATGGCCGCCGCCTGATTCGGATAAGGCGGAGCGCCGACGGAGCTTACGGTTTTGACGACATCAGGTGCTCTGGAGGCGTACATGAACAGCTATCGCGGTGCACGTACGGCCATGATCGTGGGCGCGGGCGTCGCTGGTCTGTCAGCGGCCACGGCCCTGGCAGGCGCGGGGTGGCAGGTGGAGATCGCTGAGATCAACCCGTCAAGGGTGACTTCGGGCTGGGGGTTGTGTCTGACCGGTCCCGCGCTGCGCGCGCTGGCCGAGCTGGGTCTCGTGGGCGACTGTCTGACCGAGGGCTACGGCATGAGCGTGATCACGCACATGGACGTGGACGGCGAACCCGCGGGCCAGGCCCGGCTGCCGCGCCTGATCGGCGCGCGGCGGCCGGCGATGGCCGGCATAGCGCGGCCCGTGCTGCACCGCATCCTGCACGCGGAAGCCGAGCAGCGCGGCGTGGTCGTACACCAGGGAATGACCGTCACGGCGGTGGACCAGGACGGGGGGCTGGTCCACGTGCAGTTGTCGGACGGGACGGTCCGGCAGGTCGCGCTGTTGGTGGGCGCGGACGGGATCCGCTCAACGACGCGGAGCCTGCTGGGACTTGAGACCTCGCTCGACTATCACGGGCAGATGGTCTGGCGGGCTCTGGTGCCCCGCCCGCAGTGGGCCACCGGGATCCACCAGTTTGCCGGGAAGGCCGACACGGCCGGTCTCGTGCCCCTCTCGGTGGGCCAGGCGTACGTGTTCCTGACGGAGAACGGGGTGGAGCAGAGCGTCCTGCCCGAGGCCGAACTCGCCCCGCGCCTGGAGCAGATACTGGCAGCCTTCCCGGGCCGGGTGGCGGAGATCCGCCCTCTGGTGTCCGTGTCGGATTCGGTGGTGCGCCGCCCGGTGCTGACCGCGTTCCTGGAGGGCGCCTGGAACCGGGGCAACGGCGTCATCATCGGTGACGCCGCGCACGCGCCCGCACCGCAGATGGCCAGCGGCGCGGCGCTGGCCATCGAGGACGGGCTGGTGCTGGCCGAAGAGCTCGGGCGGCACGGGTCGGTCGAGGCGGGGCTTGAGGCGTTCGTGAGACGGCGCAGACAGCGGTGCCGAACGCTCGTGGAGACCTCGGTGGCGATCGCCGGCCTGGAACAGATGCAGCGCCATCGCGAGGCACATCCGCTGATGAAGGCCGCTCACCGGCTCATGGCCGTGCCCGTGTGACCATCCTGCCGACGCGAAGTGGGCAACGAGACAAGGGAGTTCACCATGAGCAACAGCAGCAGCAGTCTGATCACCCACCTGCGGCACATCGATATCGCCATGCCGAACTTCGCCGGGCAGCGTCAGTTCTACACCGAGCTGTGGGGGCTGACGGAGACCGCCGGCGACACCGGTGTCTCGTTCCTGGCAGCCGAAGGCTCCCCGGAGCAGTACGTGGTGCGGCTGCGCGAGGACGCCCACAAGCGCACCGACCTGATCGCCTTCGGCGCTGCCGGCGCCGGCGATGTCGACACGCTGGCCGCACAGCTGATCGCGCAGGGCGTGCGGCTGGTGCACGAACCGAAGCCGTTGGACACACCCGGGGGCGGCTACGCGGTCCGCTTCTTCGACAACGAGGGCCGCGTGGTGGAGGTCTCCGCCGACGTCGCCGCGCGCCGGCACCGCCGGATCGAGGCCCGCGAGCCGGTCCCCGTGCGCCTCTCCCACGTCCTGATGAACTCCCCCACCCCCGAGGCCACGGTTGACTGGTACATCAGGCACCTGGGGTTCCGCCTCTCGGACACCATGTGCCTTGGCGGCCGCGGCGAGATCATCTGGTTTCTGCGGTGCAACACCTACCACCACAGCTTCGGCATCGTGCGCGGGCCGCACGCGGCCTTCCATCACGCCTCCTTCGAGCTGCGCGGAATCGACGAGTTCCTGCGCGGCACCGGCCGGATGCGGCGCATGGGCATCGAGCGGCTGTGGGGGCCGGGGCGGCACCGTGCCGGTGACAACTCCTTCAGCTACTTCCTCGACCGGGCCGGCAACACCGTCGAGTACACCACCGAGCTGGAAATCCTGGACGAGGACACCTGGCACCCCCACCTCTACGACCTGCGCGACCCCGCCAACGCGGATCAGTGGGGCACGGCCAATGAGATGGACGAGTTCATCGCCGCCAAGTCCCACAACGACGTGGACCCGGGGCTGTTCGTCGCCCCACCGATGTGAGCGCGCCCGAGGTGAACGCCGTACCGGATCCGCTGCGCACCTACCTCCTCACCAAGTCCCGGAACCCCGTCGACCTGCTGAACGCCGCCACCCTGCTCTTCGGCGGCTCCATCGCCACATCGCCGCTGGACGGCCTGTGCAGCGGCGATCACGAACTGCGCGGCGTAGCCGCCCACGATTTCGCGGTGGGCTACTTCGCCTCGCCGCTCGATGTGCGCGTCGCGTCGGCCGAGGGCCGCAGGTCCTACTTCGTCAACATCGGCGTCTCCGGCGCGATCTCGGCAGCGCGCGGCAGCCTGCGGGCGACCTTGGACACGTCGACGGCGGGAGTCATCAACCCCGGAGACTCCCAGGAACTACGGCCCGTGCGTGCCCGCGGGACCCGGTTCCTGGGGCTGCGCATCGACGCCGCCCTGATCGACCAGGAGTTCAGCGCGCTGACCGGGCACCCGCCGCTGTCCCCCATACGCTTTGACTTCGCCCTGGACCTGGCCACGTCCAAGGGCCGGGCGGTGCGGCTACTGGTCCGTTCCCTCCTCGAACAGCTGGACTCGGGAGACCCCCTCTTCCAGCGCTCGGACGTGCAGCGCAGCCAGCTGCGCTCGCTCGTCACCGCCCTGCTCCTGGCCCAGCCGCACTCGCACACGGCCGAGCTGCGCGACGGTCCCCCACCCGGCCACCCGCGTGCCGTTCGCGCAGCCCTCGCGTTCATCGAGGCGAACCTCACCGAGCACCTCAGCCTCAGTGACATCGCTCAGGCCGCCCAGTGCAGCCCTCGCACCCTCAGCGCGGCGTTCCGCAACCGACTCGGCCTCTCGCCCATGACCTACGTCCGCAACCTGCGGCTCGACCGGATCCGCGCGGACATCCTCGCCTCCAACGACCCCATCGGCACGATCGCCTACCGGTGGGGCATCTCCCACCTCGGCCGCTTCGCCGGCGCATATCGCGACCGCTTCGCCGAACTCCCCTCCGACACCGCAGCCCGAAGGTGACCCCAGCCGCCTACGGAACGAAGGAAGCCTGCGGGTGCGGCCTCGGCTACTGCTGGTGCCGGCCGATTCCCTGCTCGCGTCCGCGCCCGTCGTCGTACCCATCGTTGGCCTCGTTGTAGGCGGCGAGGCCGAGTCGCTCCGCCTCGGAGGAGGACAATCCAGCCTGCTTCGCGGCAGTCTCTGCCGCACGTCGGGAAGCCTGTGCGGCATCCTCCCGATTCGATTCGACATACGAATCGGCGTCCTGCTCGGCATCGTCACTGGAGTCCCGTTGGTAGTTCTCCTTGACGGCATCCTGCGATTCCTCAACTCCCCAGCCGATCACCGGACCAGCGACGGGAACCCACCCGACGCTCGCGTCGACGATGCGGCCTGCCCACATGCTCCCCTCGTCCAGCCCCTTGTTGTACGCCTCGTCGTCGGCGATCTTCTCGTCATAGGTCGCGACCCCACGGGATTCGGCGAGAATGCCCTGGACGGTGACTCCGGGCCGGACCACATCCTTGACCAGCGCAGCTCGGTCCGCTTCGTTGTCACAGGAGTCAACGGCCTTCGTGATCACCTGTGTCGTGGCTGCCTGCTGCGCATGCGAGATCGCGCCATACGCATCCGGGTCCTTGCCCACCGCTCCGACGAAGTCCGCCAACGGGCCGTTGTTCAGATCGGAGAGTTTTGCATCCTGGCCATGTGTCGGGAAATATTCGCTGTCACCGCCACCCGCCATGGCCCGCTGAACATCCAGCATGTACTCGGCCGTGATGTTTCCGAGACTGTCGTTGATGCAAGCAAAGCGTCCTCGCTCCTCCTTGCTCAAGACGTCGGGGTCGTTCCCGAATTTCTCGACCACGTCGTGCATCAGCGCGGCCTGACCAGGGGAGTGCGGCGACCCGGCACTCTCGGTGTCATCGCCAGGAGTACGCCCCGTGAGCGCCGCTTCGAGGGCCTGGCCGAAGGCGTCGCGCCCCTCACTGCCCTTCCCGGTGTCGAACACTTCATCGCTGTATGACGAGTCCTCCCACGTCACCCATTCAAAGTCGTCGGACGTGTACATATCGAAGTAGTTGGTGATCGGCTTCCCGTCTTCATCGGTGCCGAGATCGGGGGCTCCGTCCTTCGGCGTACCGTCTTCGTTGTACGCATGAGGCCGCTCGGTGAAGAACGCCTCGGCAGCCGCCGGGCTGTTCGACAGTGCGTCCATGAAGCCGGTGCTGTCGAAGGACTTGGGATTCGCGGCCTGGAGCTGCGCAACATGCTCGACCACGGGAAGAAGGAAACTCGGGTCGTATTCGCCGTGCCGTACTACGGCACCGAGGGCGTTGTACCGTGCGGGATCCTCGGAGCCTTCCTTGCGCAACTCGGTGTTCCATTCTTCCGACAGGTGCGGCTCATTGGCCGGGTTGGTGGCCGTCGCCAAGGAGTGGCCGAGGTCCTTCTGTAGGTCCTCGTAGAGCTTCTTCTCTTCCGGTGAGATGGCAGGAAAGTCCTGCTTGAGGCGCCAGGAAAGGCCCTGGAAGTCGTCCATGGCCCCGTCCGCACCCCGGGCCTTGTAGAAGGTGGTGCTGAATTCCGGCGAGTCGCGATTGCGGTGCACAAGCCGCTGCAACTCCTTGAGCTCCTCATCGGAAAGATCCCCCTGCTCGGACAGCTCCGCGGCTCGCTTGGCGTCGGCCCTGGCCCGCCGGTCCTCCTCACGTTCCTTCTCACGTTCCGCCGCACGCTTGTCTTTGGCGTCATCGAGGGACTTGGCAATTCCCTTGTCATTGAAGTCGTTCTTGTGGCGCCCAAGGTCGTTGCGCAGCGCCCAGCAGGTGGTCTCGTCGATGCCGGCGGCGCGCTTCAGTACGGCTTCGAGGCGCTCGGCGAAGGCATCGGCCTTCTGCTGCTCCTTCTGCGCTTCCGCCTGGTCCGGGGCGTCGGCATCGGACGAATCCTGGTCCAGGAGCTTTCGGGAGAAGACTTCGCCGTTGCTGGTGACGTGCAGCCCCTGTTCCTTGGCCTCGACGTCGGCGAGATGGCGCAGATCGGCCTTGGCCTGCTTCAGCTCGCCATGCGCATCGGCGAGGATCCCATGAATGCCCTTGGCCTCGGCCCCGGCATCCTCGTACTCCCCGGCGCACATGTCCACCTTGCTGCGCGCATTGTCGGCGACGTGCATGGGCCCTACCCAAGCGGCCGCGTCGAAGGGCTGCTTGACGCGGTCCTTGAAGGAGGTGTGCAGGCTCTTGAATTTCCCTGGCACCTCGGCCCAGCGGTCGACAGCGGTCTTGAGAGCACCGAGGTCAAGGTGGTACAGCTGTTCGTATGTCGGCATTTCCGTTGCCCCCGTGTGATGTTGTGGACTGACAAGCGCGACTTAAAAGGAAACAGGAAACAGAATCAGCAGGGGCTCATCCGAAGGGGGACGGGGAATTCGACCCCTTGGCCACGTTGGCCATAGCCGCCTTGTTCTGCGTCTCCACGGAGGTGTAGTTGTCCGCGGTGTCCGTGCACTGAGCGCCCAGGGAACGGCACTTCCCGACCAGGGCGGCCGTCTGGCTCGACCAGGTCTCGGCCAGATCGGCCAGGGCCCCGCCCAGCCCGCCGTCCCAGTTGCCGGCGCGGAAGGCGTTGGACGCATCCTTGGTCTCATCGACCGGATGCTTGCCCGCCGTATTGGTCTCCCCCGCGACCTCAGTCGCTCCCGTGCCCGCCTTGCGCAGCTGCGCAGGATCACCTATTCGCGTCTCGTCCGCTGCGGTTGTCATGACCCCTCCGCCCCTCCATACGTCACCGTCGCGTGCGCATGACCTCACGAAACGCCGACACAGCGATGCATGTGCATGCGTGCCACCTGGTCGCGCGCACCCTCTCCATACGCCATCGTATGGTCAATCATGCCGGATGGCGGTGAGTGCCGTTCACTTAGGGGTTGCTGACGCATCGTCAACTAGCTGCTGCTGGACGCAAATCGCCTCCCGTGCCCGGTGTTGTGCACGGTGGCCGGCACCCCGTGCTGGGCGGCCGGCCGCAGCACAGCATCCCCTTCCTCGACTGTGTGTTGGCGCCACGGACGTCTACCGCGGGTCCGTGGGCGTGGGTCGGTGGGCCGGTGCCGACGGCGTCTGTCGCTCGATCCGCCGAAGGACGAGCAACCCTCCGACGCCGGGGACGAAGGCGCGCGGGGTGGCGCCCGGGACAGTGAGGGCGGGGATGAGCCGCACGACGAGAATCGTCGTCAGGTAGGCCGTGCCGTGCACCGGACCGCCCAGCGAGGTGATCACCTGGGTGTGCACGGTGAAGAGGTTGAGCAGTAGCAGCGTGAGGGACAGGGCCTCGACCGCCGCCGCGATCCGCAGGATGCGCACAGGGATCAGGCTCCCGTCGTGGAGCCGGGGCGGACGATCATCAACACGACGACGGTCGCCCAGAGCAGGTTGAAGATGCCGGTGGTCATGGCGAGCTTCGCCGCGGCCGAGCGCTGTGCCGCCACTGTGCTCGTGCTCGTACCGACTTCGGCTCCGACTTCGACTTCGGCCACGATTCCGGCTTCGTCCGCGACTCCGACTCCGGCTGCGCCACTGCCCGTCGAGCCCGCACCTGAGGCCGCACCCGAGACCGCTCCCCTCTCCGCGCCGGTACCGGCAGCCGCTATTTCCTGTTGGCCGAGCAGCTGCTGCTGCCCGGGCAGGATCGACACCAGCAGCACGGCCGCGGCTATTCCTGTCAGGGCGATCGACGCCAACAGCCAGGCGTCGGTCAGCACGCCCAGCGCCGCGCCGGTGGCGAGGCCAAAGACCGGTACCGCGATGGCGACGATCGTGTAGCCGCGGCAGATCCTGTGCAGGAACGCCGCCGTGCGGGTGTCGTGGTCATGCGGGCCCTCGGCGTCGAGGGCCGGCGGTTTGGCGTAGCGGGGAAACATCGAGGCCGCGACCGTGATGGGGCCGATCGCCAGGATCGCCGCCAGAACGTGCAGGGACAGCAGCAGCTTGGTCACCAGGGGTCCCTTCAGGGTTTCCTACCAATAGATTGGCTACCAACATAAGAGAGGTAGCACACCTCGGGCCGGTTTGGGTAGGCGGCCTACGCATGGCGCATGCGGTACGAGGACGGCGCGCACCCCACTCACCAGGCTTTGCCGACACGGGAGTTACCGGTCACCGACGAGCGGCCCCCACCAGTCCGGGTGGCTCCGGTACCAGCCGACCGTCGAGGCCGACCCCTGAGCGAAGGAGACTTCGGGTGTGTAGCCGAGGGCGCGCAGCTTCTTGTCGCTGAGCGAGTAGCGGAAGTCGTGCCCCTTGCGGTCGGCCACCCGCTCGACGTGTGACCAGTCGGCGCCGAGCCCGTCCAGCAGCAGCCCGGTCAGCTCACGGTTCGTCAGTTCCGCGGTGCCCGCCACGTGGTAGCACTCACCCGTCACCCCGCGCTCGGCGACCAGGTGGATGCCCCGGCAGTGACCCTCGACGTGGCCTCGCTCCACGATCCCTGATCGATGCTGCCATAGACCTCGTCGGTCGAGACATGTACGACGCGGGGCGTGCCCGCGAGGTCGGCCAATGGCGTGGCAGGGCGGCAGGGAAGGGAAGTTGCGCCGAGAGAGGGCGAACCGTGGCAGGCCGTACCCGGCGCCGGGGGCGCGGGCGAGGTCGACGCCGTCGTCCACAGCGCGCTTGTCGCAACGGGTAGCACTTCCGCAGGGGCATGCGTAGGCTGCCCACCCATGAGACAGGACGCGGTACGTGGACACCTGGATGGTCTGCTCCTGGCGGTTCTTGAACCGGGCCCGCTGCACGGCTACGCGATCATCACCGCGGTGCAGCAACGCAGCGGCGGTGCACTCGAACTGCGCACCGGCACCATCTACCCGGCGCTGAAGCGGCTGGAGCGGCTCGGTCTGCTGCGCAGCAGCTGGGAATCCGCAGGTCAACGACAGCGGCGCCGTTACGAGCTGACCGACGCCGGACAGCGCCACCTCGCCACCGAACGCACGGCCTGGCGGGACTTCACCACCGCGATCAGCTCGGTCCTCAACCCCGCGGCACCCAAGCCGCGCGGCCTGGCCACATGAACACGACGAGCGAGCAGGCCGAAACCTCCGACGCCGACGCCGAGGGTCCGAATGCCCCTGGAAATCCCGGAGATCCCGTCGAGGAGTACGTCACCACGCTGAAAGCCGCCCTGCGCGGCCCCGCCAAGGCCAAGTCCCGCATGGTGGGGGAAGTACGCGAGGGGCTCACCGAAACCGTGGCGGCGCTCACCCGCGAGGGCGTGCCGTACGCGCTCGCGGTCCGCCAGGCAGTGGAGGAATTCGGCTCGGCCGATGACCTGGCCGACAGCTGCCAGCGCGAACTGACGATTGCCCAGGCCCGGCACACGGCCCGCGCCGTGGCCCTCACCGCCCCCTTTCTGATCGCCTGCTGGTACCTGGTACAGAACGCCGGGAACATCCAGGACTCCCAGGTGCCGCGCACCGCGCAGTGGCTCGCGGTCCACCTCGCCTCGGTCTCCGGCGCCGCGGTCCTGCTCGCCGCGGCGACCCTGGCCACCACCGGCACCCTGGCCCGCTGGCTCCCCACCCCCCACCGGCTGCCCCTCACCATCGCCTGGACTGCCACCACCGCGAGCGCATCCATGGCCGTCGCCACCCTCGCCCTCGCCACCGCCTCGGTCCTCGCCGAGAACTGGCTGCTGACCGCAGCGGCCGGCACCCTCGCCGCCCTGTCGCACGCCGTCATCGCCGGCTCGGCCCGCGCCTGCCGCCAGTGCGCACGCATGCCCTCAACGGAGCCTGTGGCGCTGTAAGTCGTACGGGAGAACGGCTCCGTGGCCGCCCGAACCTCCTGGCCGGTGGGCCGGGACACACCTCGCCAACTCGGTTCCGGCCGGCGCCATCCCGCACCGGCGGCCGCCGTATCCGCGACAAGACACCCTGGCCCGCTCTCACGCGAGCCAGCCCCCAGCCGGGACAGCACCTCCGACCGTGCCAACAACCTAAAGAACAGCCGACTTAGGAGAGGCTAACCTTACCTATGGAATGAGGAGAACTCTGCGCAACACAAACAAGGAGTGCTCATGGCAAACCTCACCGGCAAGGTCGCGCTGGTCACCGGCAGCAGCCGGGGCATCGGGCGAGGTATCGCCGAACGCCTGGCGCGGGACGGTGCTTTGGTCGCCGTGCACTACGGGAGTAACGAGGCAGCGGCCAGGGAGACCGCCGCGAGCATCGCCGAGGCCGGTGGCCGGGCGTTCACCGTGGGCGCTGAACTGGGGGTTCCCGGCGACGTGGAGACGCTCATGGCTGGGCTGGAGGACGGACTGCGCGCACATGGGGAATCGGCGATCGACATCCTGGTTCACAACGCGGGGCTCAATCTCATGGGGCGGCCGATCGAGGTTCTCACCCCTGAGGAGTTCGACCAGATGGTCGCCGTCAACGTCAAGGCTCCGTTCTTCCTCACCCAGCGACTGCTGCCACGACTGCGCGACGGTGGCCGGATCATCAACATCTCGTCCGTCTCGACTCGTATCGCTTCCTCCCACGGCATCGGCTATCCGCTCACCAAGGGCGCACTCGACGTGTTCAGCCACACCCTGGCCAAGCACCTCGGCCCCCGCGGAATCACGGTGAATTCCGTCGTCGTCGGATTCACCCACACCGACATGACCGCCGGAGTGCTGGCCGACCCGGCGAATCTGGAGCGCAACATCAGCCGGACCGCCCTCGGCCGGATCGGCCAGGTTCCGGACATCGCCGACGCGGTCGGCCTCCTGGCCTCCCGCGACGCTCGCTGGATCACCGGCACCAAGATCGACGTCACCGGCGGCGTCAACCTGTAGCGACATCAACGTCAACGCCGAGGCCGTATCCAGGTCCGGCAAACACCCGCATATCGCAGCTCCGATGCCGCGCGCCTGTCCCACGGCCGGCGGCGCAGACACTTAAATATCGGAGCGTGACTACAAAGCCGCGGCGCTTCACGATCTTGTTGATCCCTGAACATGTTGAGGACAGGGGCGGTGCCTCCGTGGAGGACTCAGCCGTGCGATCGGCGGTCGTCGAGGCGACGGGCGAGACGGGCGCCTCGGGCTATCCCCGCTACGCCGGACACGGGATCGTGGCCGACATCGACCCCAGTACGCGCACGGTCGAGGCGCTGCTCGTCGATGGTTCGGAGCTGGACTATGGGCTCATCGCTACGGTGACTGTCGCTACCTGACCGCTGATTGTTGACCGCCGATCGTTGACCGCTGGTCGCTGATCGCTGATCGCTGATCGCGACGTCGTTGGCGGAGGGGGCGGCTGATGGTGAGTCAGCGGCGTTCCCCGCCATGGCGACGTACGCCACTGATCTGCACGCCGCGAACGAAGCCTCATTCGCGCGCGCGGAGGTACGCCTCCAGCTCTGCGGCCCCGGTCAGCATCGCCCGCCCGCGGGCGGACAGCCGGCCGTGCCAGTCGCGCAGGGCGCCTTCCAGGGGCTCCAGCCCGCCGGCCGCCCGTACTTGGGCGAGCAGCGGGGCGATCTGCTCCAGCAGGTAGCCGCCCCGCCTGAGCTGGTGGGCCAGCCGGGCGTCCCGTACGTCGGCCTCGTTGTAGACGCGGTACCCGGTCACCGGGTCGCGGTGCGGACGCACCAGCCCGGCGCGCTCCCATTTGCGCAGCGTCGCGGGCCGGATGCCGAGCTTCCCGGCCAGCGGCCCGATGAAGGTGCCGCCGGCCGCGGACGCGGTGGCCGGTTCGGGCCCCGCATCAGGACCGGACGCCGTCGCGGGCTCCAGGTCGCGCAGGGCGTTCTCCACGGCCTGGAGGGTGCGGCGGTCGTCGAGGAGCTGGGCGTGACTCTCGTCGATGAGGCGGAACGCCTCCTCTGCCGCGCCCTCGTTCACCGCCCGCATGATTGACGTCGCCGTCTGGTGGCCGTGGCCGGGGATCAGGGCCAGGAACGCGCGCAGGGCCAACGCGTGCAGCGAGGTGTAGGTGCGGTAGCCGTGGGGTGTGCGACCGGCGGCCGGAAGGATGCCGGTCTCCTCGTAGTTCCTGACCGCCTGCGTGGACAGACCGTGCCCGCGGGCCAGATCAATCGGCCTGAGGCGTTCGCCGTTTTGAAGGTTTCGTGCCATGGCTCCGCCGTGGTCGTGGAAAAGTTTCAACCGAAGGTTCAACGATACCGTTGAAGGCATGGCTACTGACATCAAGGACTCCGTCCATGCCGTCGAGGCCGCCGCCGTTATGGGGCTGCTCCCGGCCCGGCCGCGACTGCTCGCCCTGGGCGAGCCCACCCACGGCGAGGACACTCTGCTCGACCTGCGCAACGAGCTCTTCCGGCAGCTCATCGAGCGCGAGGGCTACCGGACGATCGCGATCGAGAGCGACTGTCTGATGGGCCTGGTCGTGGACGACTACGTGACCTCGGGTACGGGCACCCTCGACGAGGTCATGGCGCACGGATTCAGCCACGGGTTCGGTGCGTCCGCGGCCAACCGCGAGCTCGTGCGCTGGATGCGCGCCTACAACGACGGCCGGCCCGCGTCCGAGCAGCTCCGCTTCGCCGGGTTCGACGGCCCGCTGGAGATCACCGGCGCCGCGAGCCCCCGGCAGGCCCTCACCGCACTCCACGGCTACCTCTCTGCCCGGGTGGACCCGGACCTGCTCCCCTGCACCGGGGAAGCGCTCGACCGACTGCTCGGCGGCGATGACCGGTGGACCAATCCCGACGCGATGATGGACCCGGCCCAGTCCGTGGGGCAGTCGGCCGAAGCCGGTCAACTGCGGCTGCTCGCCGATGACTTGGTGGCGCTGCTCGACGCCCAGATACCGCACCTGAGGGCGACGTCCTCGCGGGACGACGGGGACAGGGCGCGCCTGTACGGGCGCACCGCGACCGGTCTGCTGCGCTACCACCACTGGATGGCCGACACCTCACCGGCCCGTATGACCCGGCTGTGTGCGCTGCGGGATCTGATGATGGCCGACAACCTCCTTGCCCTCGCCGCACGGTGCCCGGCACTCATCCACGCCCACAACTCCCATCTTCAGCGGCCGAAGAGCTCGATGCAGATGTGGCAGGGCCCGGTGGAGTGGTGGAGCGCCGGTGCGCTGGTGAGCGCCCAGCTCGGCGAGGAGTACGCCTTCGTGGCCACGGCCCTCGGCACCATCCGGCACCAGGGAGTGGACACCCCGCCGCCGGACACCGTCGAAGGACTCCTGTACACGCTCCCGGAGGACCGCTGCATCATCGACGCCCCACGGCTGGCCTCCGCCCTCAGCGACACACGGCCCGCGCCCCGCGTGTCCCCCTGGTTCGGCTACGCCCCGCTCGCCCCGGCCCATCTGACGGACATCGACGGCATGCTGTTCGTCAAGGACGTCCCGCAGAGCTAGGCAGTTTCTACGGATGTGGGCCCTCGACGGCACCTGGGAGCGAGCGTTCACCGCGCTGATGGCCCAGGCCGACGCGGACGAGGACCTGACCTGGGCCAGTTTGCTGAGCCGGTGATGCGGCTCCCGTCGGGCGCGGCCAAGTGCTCCTCGCCGCTGGCGGGGTGGTGGCATGCTGTGCCGTTTGGTGGCACGCTCGGATGCCGACATGCAGCGCGTGATCGACCGGATGGTGGGATTCGATGGCATCGTGCGGGCCTCATCAAGCCGGCCTCGGGGCACTGCTACGCCCATGCGGCCTGGAGGTGGACTGATGAGCCTGGCGCAGTTACGGACAGCCGTCGCGGGCGCGGGCGCCCTGCTGCTCGCCGTCGCAGGGCTGAGCGGCTGCGGACTGACCAGCGGCAGCCCGCTGGCCGACTCGGTGCAGCCCGGCTCCATCGGGAAGGGGCGACCGCTGGAGGGCGCCCAACTGACCGTGACCTCAAAGGAGTTCACCGAGCAGATCATCCTGGGCCAGATCATGGGGCTGGTCTTCAAAGCGGCCGGCGCGGAAGTCCTGGACCGGACGAACATCCAGGGCTCCATCGGTGCCCGCGAGGCGGTCAAGTCCGGTGCGGCGGACGGGATGTACGAGTACACCGGCACGGCCTGGATCACCTACCTCGGTCACACCAAGCGGGTCGTCGACCCGTACGAGCAGTGGGAGGCCGTACGCGAGGAGGACCGCCGCAACGGCATCACCTGGCTGGCCGCCGCCCCGCTCAACAACACCTACGCGCTGGTCGCGAACCAGGCGAATGCGCAGAAGTACCGGCTGCGCACACTCTCCGACGTGGCACGTCTGACGAAGAAAGACCCGGGTGCGGCGACGATCTGCGGCGGAAGCGAGTTCTCGCTGCGCGAGGACGGTCTGCCGGGCGTGGCGAAGACGTACGGATTTGCCCTCCGGCGCGGGAACTTCAAAAAGATGGACGACGGCGTCGTCTACACCCAGGTCGCCGAGGGCGCGGCCTGCGCTCTCGGCGTGGCGGCCACCACCGACGGCCGCATTCCCGAACTCAAGCTGAAGGTGCTGGAGGACGACCGGCACTTCTTCCCCAACTACAACGCGGCACCAGAGATGAACAGCGCCACGATGAGGAAGTACCCCGCCATCGCCGACCTCCTCGCCCCGATCACCAAGCGCCTGACGGGGCCGGAGGCCCAGCGGCTGAACGCGCGGGTGGACGTGGACGGGGAGGACCCGCACGAGGTGGCGAAGGACTGGCTGGTGCGGGAGGGCTTCATCCGGGAAGGCTGACAGACGGATTCGCACGAGCGTCCGACGAGCAGGCAGGAGGAGAGCGCCCTGCCGCTCGCGTAGAAGCTGCCGCCCGGAGGGCCGGCCGGGACACCATGATCCGAACGACGCGCCCGAGGCGCCCCGGCGCCGGACGTTATGTGTGGCTGCGCCTTGTATGGCTGCGCCGCCAGAACGGCCTGGGTCGGGGCCTGGTAGCGGGCCTGGCCTGGGCCTGGTAACGGAGAGCCCCGCAAAGGAAAGGTGCTTAGCGCCGGGAGGCACGGGTACTCGGCTGAGCCAGGCGCCCCGGAGGGAGATCTGACCCGCGACCGAGAGGAGAGGAGCTCCTTGATGTATGGCGTCGAAGCAGCAAGCCGCCCCGTGCCGGACTTCGAGGCTCTCGACGAGGCAGCTCTGCGGATCCTGGACGCCGAGGCCGCCCAACGCGCCGGACGCTACCCCGGAGTCGACGTACGCACCCGGGTCGAGCGGGTACGTACGTCGACCATTCTGGCGGAGGCGTCACGGGGCGCATCGCTTCTCGTGGTGGGTTCCCATGGCCGCACCGGACTGCGCAGGCTGATGCTCGGCTCCGTCAGCGCCGAAGCTCTCCATACGGCTGCCTGCCCCGTCATGGTGGTGCCCACCGTGGCCGGCAACCACTAGAACGCGATCGACGATGCCTTATGCGGCGCCGAGAAACTTGTCGTCGGCGTGGACGCAGCGGCCGCGGGCTCGGTGTCAGTCGTCGATGGCCTGGTAGAGCGTGGTCCAGAAGTCGTGGATGGCCCGCGCCGAATCCGGGGTGGACATCCCGGTCTGGGTGAGCAGGATGCCGACGAGTTGGTTGGCCGGGTCGGCGTACGTAGTGGTGCCGGCTCCGCCGTCCCAGCCGAACTGGCCGAGGGGCGCGAAGTCACCACGGTAGGTGCGCACCGCCATCCCGAAGCCCCAGCCGCCGTGCTGCCCCTGGCCGTGTGACAGATGGACGATGTTGCGGGCCCAGGTTTCCCGGGCGGTCAGCTGCTCGGGGGTGAGGCGGTTGGTGGTCATCAGCTCGACGGAGGGCCGGGACAGGATCCGTTGGGACCCGTGCCTCCCCTGGTTGAGCAGCATCCGGAAGTAGGCGTGATAGTCGTCGACGGTGGAGTCCAGTCCGCCGCCGCCTGACGGGAACGCCGGCGGCTTGCTGTGGTGTCCCCCTTCGGCCTCGTCCGCCACGAGGAACTCTCCGGTCTGCGGATCGGGGGCGTACAGGGGCGGCAGCCGGTCGATCTTGTCGGCGGGCACGTGGAAACCGGTGTCCTTCATGTCCAGCGGATCCAGGATGCGTTCGCGCAGGAACATCTCGAACGGCCGGCCGGTGACCCTGGCCACCAGCACGCCGAGCACGTCGTCGCTGATGTTGTACTGCCACCGCTCGCCGGGCTGGTACATCAGCGGGAGCGTGCCGAGGCGGCGCATCCACTCATCCGGCTCCGGTGCCGGCAGCAACCAGTCCTGGCCGTAAACCCCCTGCTCGAAGAGCACGGCCATCATCGGGGAGCCCATCGCCGTCGTCTCCAGGCCGAGCCCGAAGGTGGAGGTGAGCAGGTCCCGTACGGTGATCGGCCGCCGCGCCGGCACGGTGTCGTCCAGCGGGCCGTCGGGCCGCTTCAGCACCTGTCGGTCGGCGAGTTCGGGCAGCCACTGATCTACCGGGTCGTCCAGCCGCAGCCGGCACTCGTCCAGCAGGACCATCGCCGCCGCCACCGCGACCGGCTTGGTCGTCGAGGCCATCCGGAAGATGGTGTCCCGGCGCATCGGTGCGCCACCGTCATGGCGCATCGTGCCGATCGCTTCGACGTGTATCTCCTCGCCCCGGCCGACCAGGGCGACGAGCCCGGGAATCCGTCCGGACTCGACATGCCGTAACAGCACTTCACGCAGTCTGCGAAGCCCTGCGTCGGAGAAACCGGTGTTGCCTCTTCCCATCATGAATCTCCTTACCTGTTGCAACTGTTGGATACGTGCAGTGCGCGATCGGCAAGGCTCTCCCGGCGCGGCGCTCATGGGCTGCCATCAGCGCCGCACGAGGGTGGGGAGGAGCTCGACGTGGCCCGGTTCGCGGCCCCGAGGGCGCAATCGCTGAACCGTCAACAAGCGGTCTGATAGCGGCTGTTGAGGTGTGCTGTCTGCTATCAGTCCGTCTTGGTGTCTTCGCCGGCGGCGCGCTCGATGGCGTCGGTCAGCCGCTTGCGTGCACGGGCGGGGACGTAGCCATCCTCCGAGTAGTTCTGAGCGAACGCCTCGGCGAACTCCGCGGGGTCCTCCCCGACGATCTCGCGGATCGGCGTTCCGTCCGCCGCGGACTGCTCGAAGAGGTCGGCGAGGTCTTCGAACATCGACGCACTGCTGTCGGCGTCGGTCGGCACGAAGTGCATCAGGTAGTGCTCGATCGCTTCGACCGCCGTGCGGTAGTTCGGCGGAAGTTGCCTTACGCGCGCCTGGTACGCCCGCCACCGCTTCTTGGGGCCGATCATCTTTGAGAAGAAGCCGCCCTTTTCAGCGTCGGACATGGTCAACTGCCTCCTTTGCGGAGCTGTTCGAGCCGTTCTGCGAGGAAGCTCCAGGTCCTCCAGAACTCTTCGAGGTGTTCCCGTCCCTGCGCGTTGAGGGAATACACCTTGCGCGGCGGCCCCTTCTCGGACGGGACCTTCGCCACGTCAACGAGGCCACGCTGCTCGACCCTGACCAGCAGCGCGTAGATGGTGCCCTCGGCGATGTCGGTGAAGCCCTGATCCCGCAGCCACGCCGTGATCTCGTATCCGTAGGCAGGCCGGCCGGACAGGATCGCCAGGACGATGCCCTCCAGCGTTCCCTTGAGCATCTCCGTCCCCTGCTTACCCATGGGACACCCTTCCAGCTATTCAGTGTTGCTGACTACCGGTACAAAGTAACACTGACTACTGGTACATAGCAACGCTGAATAGTCGCTCCGCTCCCGGAAGCTCCAGACGTGCGGGAGCAGGCGTAAGTGCCCTTGAATGAAGGCTTGGACGCGCAGGATCAGCGCGCGTCGGTGGGATTCGGGGGTACCTGGTCGCCAACGATCCCGTCCGGGCTGCCGCGTTCGCCCGCTCGCTGGACACGATCGACGAGGTGATCGAGGACCTCGGCCCCCGCAGGCAGAGCGACACCCTTACAGTCAGCACCCGGGCCGATCTGGACGTCGTTCAGGCCGGGGCGTGGGGCAACCTCATATCGGTCTCCGATCCGGCGTTCGTGGACGACGGCAACGGCATGCCGCTGCTCGCCGAGGCCACGCGACTGCGCAAGCGGTTTCAGAACTTCACGGTGGAGACCGTGTAGACCACCGGGTGCCCGGGTTCGTCGTAGCTGACCATGATCCGCTGGGAGGGGTGCGGGGAACGGTCCGTGGTCGTCGTGCCGGCCCACGGGCCGTCGGTGCCCAGGTCCCAGCCGACCTTGGCCGCCTGGCCGGGCGGGATGGTCATCCGGTCCTTCTTGAGGGCGGCGGTGCTGGTGCCGACGGCCGCGAGGTAGTGCTCCAGGCCCCACTCATTGGTCCGGAACTGCACGAACAGCGCGCTGGTCTGCCAGGAGTTGGTCTCGTAGTAGTAGACCGGGGTGGAGCCGACGGGGACCGGGACGTTGTAGATCCGCTGCTGGACCTTGGAGGGGAAGGCGTTGGTCAGGCCGGTGGCGGCGGCCTCGAGCTCCTTGCCCTCGCCGCTGTCGCGGCTCTGCTCGGCGGAGATGACGATATAGCCGGCCGGGATCGCGATCAGCAGGAAGACGATCAGCGCCATCAGCAGCGGACGGCGGCGCTTGGCGCGCGGCGGCGCGGGCGGCTGGTGGTCGTCGTGGACGGAGTGCAGGTCGGTGTCGGTCATCGGCGGCCGGCCCGTTCATAGCGTTCGTGGCGCTCGACGCGGCGCCGGTTGGCGCGCCGGAAGCGGCGGGCCACCAGTCGGGCCAGGTCGGCGGCGCCGACCATGCCGGCCTCGGGACCCAACTGAGCCTTGGCGATGGTGGCTTCGGGACGGTAACCGCGCCCGGTGAGCTGGCGCCGGAAGGCGTCCCGGGCCGGGGCGATCAGCAGGTCGTCGGCGGCGCTGACGCCACCTCCGATGACGAAGCAGGACGGGTCGAGGGCGGCGGCGAGGTTGGCGATGCCGACGCCGAGCCACTGGCCGATCTCCTGGAGGAGCTCGACGCACATCGCGTCGCCCTCCCGGGCCAGCTCGGTGATCAGCGGTCCGGTGATGTCGCCGACCCGGCCGCCGACCCGCTCGATGATGTTGTACGCGACCGGGGAGTCGGCGGCGGCCAGCTCACGGGCCTCGCGCACCAGGGCGTTGCCGGAGCTGTACTGCTCCCAGCAGCCGCGGTTGCCGCACGGGCAGCGGTGGCCGCCGGGGACGACCTGCATATGGCCGAATTCACCGGCCACGCCGTACTTGCCGCGCTTGACCGCGCCGTCCTCCAGGATCGCGCCGCCGATACCCGTACCGAGCGTGATCATGACGAGGTGGTCCTGGCCGCGGCCGGCACCGAAGCGCCACTCCGCCCAGGCGGCGGTGTTGGCGTCGTTGTCGACCATGACGGGCACGGCCAGGCGGCCGGCGAGGCGGTCGCGCAGGGGCTCGTTGCGCCAGTTCAGATGCGGGGCGAACAGCACCTTGCTGCGGTCCGCGTCGACCCAGCCGGCCGCGCCGATGCCGACCGCGTGCACGTCGTGCCGGTCGGAGAGGTCGAGCACCAGCTCGGTGATGGTGTCCTCGACGACCTTGGGGCTCTTGGACTTGTCCGGCGTCTCGGTGCGGACCTTCTCCAGGATGGCGCCGTCGGCGTCGACCACCCCCGCCATGACCTTGGTGCCGCCGATGTCGATGCCGACGGTGGGCACCCGGGGGGCGGTCAGCAGCGAGCGCCGCTCGCGGGTGCCGACCGTGCGCAGCACGGTGGCTCTGGCGGATCCTCGGTGCACCCGGTCCCGGTACATGCTCATCGACCCACCTCTTCGCCGGTACTCCCCCACTGCCTGAACGGCGTGGGTGGTGCCCCCATGCGGCTGCTGCGTGCTCGCAAGAGTCGTCGTCCCTGCGGGTCTCGGGAGGCCGGGGCCTCGATGTGCTGGTTCGCTGCGATTGTGCATCACCCGCACCGTTCCGCGCACCGCGACGGAGAGTGACGCGCCCCGCGCGGCCCGGGGGCCTGCGCGGGGCGCGGTGAAGATCACTCGGGCCGGTGACCGCCGGGGAATTCCGGTGTCGCGGTGCGGGCCAGCTCGTGACTGAGCTGTTCCAGCTCGCTGCCGCCTGCCATTTGGCGGGTCAGCTCCTCCAGGGCGATCTCCGATTTGGCGTGGCTGCCGGCCATCGTTCCCCGCTTGAGCAGCACGAAGCGGTCGCCGACGAGATAGGCGTGATGGGGATTATGGGTGATCAACACCACGCCGAGTCCGGCGTCCCGGGCGGCCGCGACGTACTTGAGGACGACGCCGGACTGCTTGACGCCGAGCGCCGCGGTCGGCTCGTCCAGGACGAGGACCTTGGCGCCGAAGTAGACGGCACGGGCGATGGCGACGCACTGCCGTTCGCCGCCCGAGAGGGTGCCGATGGGCTGGTCGACATCGCGCAGGTCGATGCCCATCCGCAGCAGCTCACTGCGGGTGGTCTCGCGCATCGTGCGGACATCGAGCCGCTTGAAGGGGCCGGCGCCGGTGGTCGGCTCGGAGCCGAGGAAGAAGTTCCGCCACACCGGCATGAGGGGGACCACCGCGAGGTCCTGGTAGACGGTGGCGATACCGCGGTCCAGGGCCTCGCGCGGAGAGGCGAGGGTGGTCTCCTCGCCGTCGATGGTGAAGGAGCCGGCGTCGTGCCGGTGCAGCCCTGCGATGATCTTGATGAGGGTGGACTTGCCGGCGCCGTTGTCGCCGAGCACACAGGAGATCTCTCCCGCGTGCACCTCCAGCGAGACGCCTTCCAGGGCCCGGACGTTCCCGTAGTACTTGCTGACGTCGGTCAGCTCGACCAGCGCTGTCATGCCTTTTCCTCCGCCCGCTTGCGGACCCATGCGTTCAGGAGCGTGGCGAGCAGCAGCATCGCGCCGAGGAAGAACTTGTACCAGTCCGGATTCCACTGCGCGTAGACGATGCCCTTGCTGGCCATGCCGAAGATGAAGGCGCCGACGGCCGCGCCGATCGCCGAGCCGAAGCCGCCGGTCATCAGACAGCCGCCGACCGCTGCGGCGATGATGTAGAGGAACTCGTTGCCGACGCCGTCGCCGGACTGGATCGCGTCGTACGAGAACAGCAGATGCTGGCCGGAGACCCAGGCGGCGAAGGCGACGCCCATGTAGAGGCCGATCTTGGTCTTGGTGACCGGGACACCCACGGCCCGTGCGGCGTCGGCGTTACCGCCCACCGCGAAGATCCAGTTGCCGACGCGGGTGCGCAGCAGGATCCAGGTGGCGACCGCGACGAGCGCCAGCCACCACAGGATGGTGACCTGGATGTCCACACTGCCCAGGCTCAGATGCGAGGCGAAGACCGTACGGGCCGAGTCGAAGCCCTCCATGTCGGCGATGGTCTTCGTCGAGACGGTGCCGCTGATCAGCTTGGTGAAGCCGAGGTTGAGGCCGGTCAGCATGAAGAAGGTGCCGAGCGTGATGATGAAGCTGGGCAGTTTGGTACGGGTCAGCAGCAGGCCGTTGAAGGCCCCGATGGCGAGGGTGATCAGCAGCGACACCCCCACGCCCACCCAGGTGTTGGCGGTCATCTGGTAGCTGACCATCGACGAGATCAGCGCCGAGCTGACGACCATGACACCGGCCGACAGATCGAATTCCCCGCCGATCATCAGCAGCGCCACCGGCACGGCCATGATGCCGATCGTCGACGACGCGTAGAGCACGGTGGAGAGGCTGGCGGCCCGCAGGAACGGCTCGGCGACGATCGAGAAGAAAAGGAAGACCGCGGCGGCGCCGACGACGGAGCCCAGTTCGGGGCGGCCCATCAGCCGCCGGGCGAGGGAGCGGTGCAGCAGCCGTTCGTCGCCGCCGCCCTTGGCCGGACCGGCCGGTTGCAGTGGTGGTGCGTCCGCGTGGCTCATCGGGTCCCCCGCTTCGTGTAGTCCTCCAGTGCGGCGGCGTCCTTCTTGGTGATCACCTGGGGCCCGGTGAGCACCGGCTTGCCACCGCCGAGGACGTCGGAGTTGTACTTGTAGAGCCACAGCAGGTCGACGGCCTCGTAGCCCTGGAGGTAGGGCTGCTGGTCGACGGCGAAGCCGAGGGTGCCGTCCTTCAGACCGGTCGCGACCTGGGCGTTGAGGTCGAAGGTGTCGATCTCGGCCTTGCTGCCGGCCTGCTCCTTGGCCTTGACGGCGGTGGCGGCGAAGGGCGCGCCGAGCGTGACGACGGCGTCGAGGGCGCTGTCCGACTGGAGCTTGGACTCGATCGAGGACTGCACATCGGGCATGTTGGTGCCCTCGACGTACAGCTTCTGAAGATCGCCCTTGAAGGTCTTCTTGGCGCCGTCGCAGCGCTGCTCATGGCCGACATTGCCCTGCTCGTGCAGGATGCACAGGGCCTTCTTGCGGCCGCGCTTGTTCAGCTCCTCGCCGACCGCCTCGCCGGCCACCGTCTCGTCCTGCCCGATGTGGCTGAGCGCCCCGAACGCCTTGGACTCCTCGGCGCCGGAATTCACCGTGATCACCGGGATGCCGGCCTTCTCGGCCTTGGCGACTACGTCCTTCATGGCGTTGGGCTTGGCCAGCGAGACGATCAGCCCGTCGACCTTCTGGTCGATGTAGGACTGCACCAGCTGGCTCTGCCGCTGGGCCTCCTTGTCGTGCCCGTAGACGAACTTGATGTTGTCCTTGACGGCGGCCTGCTGGGCGCCGTTCTGCACGATGTCCCAGAAGGTGTCGCCGTCTCCCGAGTGGGTGACCATCGCGAACGTCCACCTGGGGGTGTTCACCGCGGCCTTGCCGCCGGCGGCCTTGGCGGCGCGCTCCTGCTCGGCGCGCAGACCTCCGGTACTGCTGCATCCCGCCAGGGAGGCGCCCAGCGCCGCCGCCAGCACGGCGCCGATGACGCGTCCCCTTCTCCGAACCCGTGCCACGAGGACTCGCCCTTCCCGCTGATCTTGCCGTGTCGGCTGCGTTGGTCGTATTCGCTGTCCGGCCGGTCCGGCCGGCCGCTGTGTGGTGTCGTTCACCGGTACCGGCCGGCCGGTACCGACCGGCCAAGTATCCGTGACCGGTGATCTGTCCCGGTTCATGGGGTCCCGTCTTCCGTGGGGCGTCACCGGGTGCCTCGCCCGGTGTATTCGGTGAGCTTGGGTACGTCCTTCTCGGTGACCAGGGCGGGCCCGGTGAGCACCGGCTTGCCGCCGCCGAGCACATCGGCGTTGGCCCTGTGGAGCCAGAGCAGATCCACCGCCTCGTAGCCCTGGAGGTAGGGCTGCTGGTCGACAGCGAAACTGAGGTCCTTGGCCTTGAGCAGCTTGACGACGGCGGCGTTCAGGTCGAACGTCGCGATCTGCGCCCGGCTGCCGGCCTCCTCCTTGGCCTTGAGCGAGATCGCCGCCATCGGCGCACCGAGCGTGACGATCGCGTCGATGGACGGGTCGGACTGGAGCTTGGCCTCGATCGAGGACTGTGAGTTCGGCGCGTTGGTGCCGTCCACATCGAGGTTCTCGACCGTGCCGCGGAAGCCCTTGCGGACGCCGGCGCAGCGGTCCTCCAGCGACACATTGCCCTGCTCGTGGATGACGCAGAGCACCTTCTTCGCCTTCCGCTCGGTCAGCTCGGCGCCGACCGCGCGGCCGGCCACCGACTCGTCCTGCCCGATGTGGGTGAGCGCCCCGTACGCCGCGGAGAACTCGCCACCGGAATTGACGGTGATGACGGGGATGCCCCGCGCCACGGCCTTGCGGACAGCCGCCTTGACGGCGTGCGGCTTGGCGAGGGTGACGATCAGCCCGTCCACCTTCTGGTCGATGTACGACTGGATCAGCGCGGCCTGCTGGGCGCCTTCCTTGTCGTGTGCGTACAGGAACTTCACCTTGTCCTTGGCGGCGGCCTGCTGGGCGCCGTTCTGCACGATGTCCCAGAAGGTGTCGCCGTCGCCGGAGTGGCTGACCATGCCGATGGTCATGCGCGGGGTGCCGGCGTCCTTGCCGGTGGCGTCGGGGTCGCCGGCGGCGCCGCACCCGGTGGCGAGCGCGGTGATCGCCAGTAAAGCGGCTGCGCTGCGCAGCGCGACACTGCGGACAGTGAGGGGGCCAGTCGTACGCACGCCGTTCATCGTGGGACCGCCTTTTCTCCCGGCCGCCGGAATGCGGCTGGAGGAGTTTGTAACGGCGCGCGCCAAGCCACGTCAATGGTTTGTCAGAACATTCTGACGAATGCGGGTCGCGCGGGGCCTACAGAACGGGAGATTTCGGGCAATACGGCGTGCCCGGCCGTGCTCAGGGGGACGGTCGGGGGGCGGTCAGGGGGACGGGTGACCGGCCGGCGGACGGCAAGGGCGGGTGACCGGTCCGGCGGACGGCGAGGTGACGGGTGACCGTTCCGGCGGACGGCGGGGGCGGAGCCCGCTTCCGCTCAGGGCCGGACCAGCAGCTGGAACTCGAAGGCGTAACGGGACGCGCGGTAGACGTGCGAGCCGAATTCGACCGCGCGCCCGGTGTCGTCGAAGGTGGTCCGCTGCATCGTGAGCAGCGGCGCGCCCTCGGGCTCATCGAGCCGCTCGCCCTCCTCCACGGTCGCGGCACGGGCCCCGACGGCCTGCCGGGCGCTGTGCAGGGTGATCCCGGCCGACCGCATCAGGCGGTAGAGACCGGTCTCCTCCAGCTCGGCGGTCTTCAGCTCGATCAGCCCGGCGGGGAGGTGGTTCCGCAGATGCGCCACGGGCTCACCATGGGCCAGCCGCAGCCGCTCGACCAGCGCGACCTCCGCCCCCTCCGCGATCCCCAGCGCGGCGGCGACCTCGGCATCGGCCTCGGTGGTGGTGTTGAGCAGCACGCGGGTGGCCGGCTTCTGCCCGGCCGCCTCCAGGTCGTCGTAGAGGCTGCTCAGCTCCAGCGGGCGCTTGACCTGGCTGTGGACGACCTGGGTGCCGATACCGCGGCGGCGCACCAGCAGGCCCTTGTCGACCAGCGACTGGATCGCCTGCCGCACCGTCGGCCGGGACAGCCCGAGCCGGCCGGCCAGCTCGATCTCATTGCCGAGCAGGCTGCCGGGCGCCAGCTTCCCGTGCTCGATCGCGGCCTCCAGCTGCTGGGACAGCTGGAAATACAACGGGACCGGACTGCTCCGGTCCACGCTGAACTGGACGGGGCCGTCGGCACTCAGGGCTTGTTCTGTTTCGCGTTTCCCCACGCTCGCGAGCGTATCCGCCCCGGCAGATGACGGGAAGTCCGGAGGTCACATTGTCCGGACAAGACGGACCACGTGGGCCTTCCGCCGGCCCGGCCGCCCGCCCCGGCCGGGAAACCGGGGCGCCCGGCCGGAAACCGGGGCGCGGTGCATGCCCTCGCCCCGTACAGGCCGCCCGCACGCCGGAATACTGGGCCGAGGACAGCCGTGACCGCACACCGGGCCGGGCGGCCCCGCCCGCGCCCCGACCATCCGCACGTCCCGGAGGAGCCCCATGCCCATTCGCCGCGTCGTCCCCGACATCCACTCCGACGACCTGGACGGAAGCCGCACGTTCTACGGCCTGCTGGGGTTCGAGGAGGTCATGAACCTGGGCTGGGTCATGACCCTCGCCTCCCCCGCCAACCCCACCGCCCAGCTCATCTTCATGACGCACGACAAGACCGCCCCCGTCACCCCCGACATGAGCATCGAGGTCGACGACGTGGACGCGGCCTACGCCGCTGTCCTGGCCGCCGGCGCGCCGATCGTCCGGCCGCTCCAGGACGAGGAGTGGGGCGTCCGCCGCTTCTTCGTCCAGGACCCGAACGGCCGGGTCGTCAATGTCCTCGGCCACCGGCCGACGGCGGGCGGCACCGGCGGCGACTGAGCTGCCGGCCACCGGCGGCCGGCCCTACGCCCCGTCGCCGCCGCCCGTGGGCCCGTTGAGCGGCATGGCGGTCCCCTGCGCCACCGCGCACACCGTCTCCGCCCCCTCCCCGTCGAGCACGGTCAACTCGCAGCGGCACACGGCCTGCCGGCGTCCGGCCTGGACGACCTGGGCGCGGGCCCGCAGCGTCCGGCCGCGCGCCGGGCGCACGTACTGGATGGAGAAGCCGCCGGTGACAATGGCCGGGCCCAGGGCCGTGGCCGCGGCGAAGCATCTCGCCCTCCACCTCTCGTCCTACGTCTCTCCCCCTGTGCCTGTCGCCCTGCGTCTCTCGCCGTGCATCCGAAAGCCCGCCCCGATACGAGGACTGGCCCTCCCAAACGGCACGCGGCCGCCTCCGCCCCGCTACTTCATCACTTCATCCAGGCATCCTCGTACTTCCGGTACGTCCCGTCGTGCGTGGCCAAGTGAACCCACTGGTCCACATACGCCTTGAACTCGTCGTCGCCGCGGGGCAGGGCGTAGGCCTTCTCGGAGAAGGTGAAGGGCTTGTCCGGGTGGAGCGAGCAGAGTTCGGGGTGGATCTTGGCCTGGTAGCGGGTCTCTCCGGCATCGGTCATCATCACATCGGCGCGGCCCGCGAGGATCTCGTCGAAGATCGTGGTGTTGTCCGGGTGGACCGTGAGTGTCGCCCGGTGGATATGGGCGCGGGCGAACTCCTCGTTGGTGCCGCCCGGGTTGACGATGACGCGCGTGCCGGGCCGGTCGATCTGCGCCAGGGTCCGGTACTTGTCCTTGTCCGTGCAGCGCACGAGCGGCGTCTTGCCGTCGGTGCGGGTGGGTGCGCTGAAGTACACCGCGCGGGCACGCGGAAGGGTGACCGAGACCCCGCCCATGGCGATGTCACAGCGGCCGGCCGACAGATCACCGACGAGCCGGGCCCAGGTCGTGGCCACATAACGCGGGGTGGCATCCAGGCCCTTGGCGAGATCCCCGGCCATCTTGATGTCCACCCCGCTGTACTTGCCGGTCGCGGGGTCGCGGTGCGTGAAGGGGCGGTAGTCGCCGGTGGTGCAGACGCGCAGCACCCCGCGCCGGGGGACGGTATCGAGGGCCGACGTCTTCCCGGCGGTGGTGGTGGCTCCTCGTACGGCGGCGGGGGTGTCCGAGGCCGCCGGGGCGGCGGCGGTGACGGCGAGCAGACAGGCGAGGGCGGAGAGCGTGGCGGCGCGCTTCATGGGGGCTCCGTAAGTTGTTAGGCGGCCCGGGAGGGCCGGATGTGGCTGATGGGGGGCGGGTCGGCAACGCACCGACGCGCCGTCAGCCCGCGTACGGAATACGCGCCGTCAACTCTCCTACCGCCCCCGCGCCATCGTCCCGCTCAGAAGTCCGCGCTGCCGTGGATCGCCGGGCGGTCCGGGGCGGCCTCCTCCAGGCGGGTGAGGAGATCGGCGGCGCGCTTGGCAACGGTGTCACGATCGCCGTCGGAGAGCGCCGCACCCATGCCGACGGCGACGGCGCCCGCGGCGATCCACTCCGGCGCGCTGTCGACCGTCACCCCGCCCGTCGGCAGCAGCGGCACCTGCGGCAGCGCGGCACGGACCTCCGTCAGCCAGGCCGGGTCATGCCCCGAGGCGGGGAACAGCTTGAGCGCGTCCGCCCCGAGCTCCAGCCCGCGGACCATCTCGCCCGGCGTCGACACCCCGGGGAAGACCGGGACGCCGTAGCGGTGGCCGGTACGGATGACCTCGGCGTCCAGGCTCGGCGAGACCAGGAACCGGGCACCCGCGTCGACCGCCATCCGGGCCGATACCGCGTCAAGGACCGTGCCGGCGCCGATGACCGCGTCGTCCCCCAGCTCCCGGGTGAGCGTGGTGACCGCTTCCAGGGCGAACGGGGTGGTGAGGGATATCTCCAGGCTGGTGATGCCCGCGGACAGCAGAGTGTCGGCAGTGGCGCTGGCCTCGTCATAGGTCCGGCTGCGGACGATGGCGAAAACACGCTGCGCCAGTGCGGCCCGGGTGATTTCCCAGCGATACACGGCAGTTCGCCGTCCTTCCTTGTCTCCGACGCTCCATGCCGCCGCGCCTTGGCCTACAGCGGATACGGCATTTTCCGGGGCGTGCCGCAGCAGCTGACCGCAGATGGTCTTTTTCCGCTGATGCCCGCCCGCTCCTCGTTTTCACCGAAACGCTACCGGGAGCCACTGACAATCCTCTCTCGGGGGTGCGCCCCGTGCGCCCCTTCTGCCGAGAATGGGGAGAAGAGGGAGGTCGGAGGGGGCGCACGGCACCGGCGTGCAGCACGGCGGCGCAGCATGACGGCGACCGGGGTGAGTGTGCACCCCGGCCGCCGCGGGTTCCGGGTCACGGGCTCAGCCGGCCCGTCACCTCCGGTGTTCTGTTGTCCTGTTGTCGTGAGCCGGCCGACCGCTCGCCCGCCGGTCCGCCGGCTTCAGCAGCCGCGGTCGACGAGATCGAACGTCTTGTAGTGGTCGGCGGTGTAGTAGTCCTCTTCCTTCTTCTCGCCGGCCACGATGCGCCGTGCACCGCGGTCGGGCGAGCCCGGAGTGATGACGGTGTACTCGTGGTAGTAGCCGTCACTCTGGGACGGGAGGATGCCCTCCCGGTTGTCGAAGACCGTGCCGTCCTTCGGATACGGGTAGGGTCCGCCCTTCGCGATCAGATCGAGGGTGTCGTGCGCCTGCGAAGGCAGCTTGGAGTAGCAGACCTTGCCGACGTCCTGGACGTGCACGGACGAGACGTGCGCCGACGTGGCGTACGAGGTGGCCGCGTGCGTCGTGGCGACGGCGGGGGTGGCGGAGACCGCGGTCCCGCCGATGAGAAGGGCCGAAGCGAGGGCGCCAACTGCGCCGAACTTGGTGATCCGTGGGGGGATTCTCATGCCCTCCAGAATGACGCGCGTAGACGTGCCCCTGTCAATCCCAACCAGCGGACGTTTTCCGGGAGTTCACAAGCCCGCCCCATCAACTCCCGTACATTTCCACATATCCCGGGCCACGAGTGATCAGGTCCGGGCTCCCGGTCGAAGACGCACCGCTGACCCGCCGCACTCACTGGCGGCAGGTGAGGCGGCCCGCGCCACGTCCTACCGGCGCGGAGCGGCACCGGACAGACCGTCCAGGAATTCCCGAATGGTCGCGGCGAAGGCGGCTGTGCGGCTTTGCCTCTGAGGCAAATCTTTTGCCCGGGAGGGGATAGGTCGTTATACCGGGGATATGACCGAGCTCCCCGACGAGCCCGCCGGCGCTTCGCCGGATGAGCTGTCCACCGTTGCGCCGCGCCTGCGTGACCTGCGGCGACGCAGTGGTCTCACGCTGGAGACCGCGGCCCGGCTGGTGGGGCTCTCGCCCGCGCATCTGTCGCGGCTGGAGACCGGTCGGCGCCAGCCTTCGCTGCCGATGCTGCTGGCGCTGGCCCGTACGTACGGCACCACGGTATCCGACCTGCTCGGCGAGACCGCGCCGGAGCGGGACCCCATCGTGCGGGCCGGGCGGGCGGAGCCGTCGGAGGCCGGCGGCTGGACGTACTGGACCGCGGGCGGCGCCGGGCGGGCGATGCAGGCGCTGCGGGTGCTGGTGCCGCAGCGGGCGCAGGGCGAGCTGGTGCGGGTCCATCCGGGCGAGGAGTGGCTGTACGTCCTCAAGGGGCGGCTGCGGCTGACGCTCGGCGCGGCCGTGCATGTGCTGGAGCCGGGGGACGCGGCGCACTTTGACTCGCTGACGCCGCACCGGCTCTCCGCCGTCTCGCGGGGCGGGGCGGAGCTGCTGTTCGTCCACACGCTCCTCCAGAGCGGGGCCGCCGAGCTGTGCCTCGGCGACGACACCAGGCGCCGCGGGCTGTGAGCCCAGGCACCGTTTTTGAGGGAAGGATCCACCGTGGTGCCCGATCAGACCGTCCCTGCCACTCCCCCGTCGCCGGAGCCGCTCGCCGAGGCGGTGCCCGGCCGGAAGTACGTCGAGAACAAGCCACCCCGCGGGCTGTATGTGCGGGTGTTCATCTACGTCATCGCGACGCATGTGCTGCTGGCGATGATGAGTCTTGTGGTGATCGCCGCGAACAACCGCTAGCAGGCGCCCCCTTGGGAGGGCGCTCCGCGCGGTGGTGGCAACGTCCATCCCTTTCGTCCGAAAGTCCATTGCCCCGGTGGGCCGGCCGGGTGAAGCCTGCTGGCGCGAAGAGGTCGCACGACTCCTGTCCCCGAACCTCGCCGCACCGAGGAGGACCGAAGGATGCACCGTACGCGCACCGCGGCGGCCACCGCGCTGGCCATGGCCCTGGCCCTGATCCCCCTGACGGGCATGGCGGGGCCACCGGATTCGGGAGGGAAGGCGGGGCGGGACGGGGCCGGCGACCACCCCGGAGGCACCGCCTCCCAGGCCATTTCGCCCACGCCCCGGTCCGTCCGGAGCCGGTCCGACCAGGTCGCCGTCACCCCGTCCGTGACCGTCGTCGCCGGGCCGCGCGCCGATGCGGCGGCGCTGGCCGTCGTCGAGACGTCGCTGAAGGACGCCGGTGCGCAGCGGGTGGTGCGGGCCGAACGGGCGCCGGGCGGCGGGCAGTTGTCGGTGTATGTGGACGGTGCGGGCGCGGCGCGGGCGCTGGCGGAGCTCGGCGCGCGGGGCACCGGCGGGCTGCCCGCCGAGGGGTATGCGCTGGCCGTCGGCGCGGGGCGGATCGCGCTGGCCGGCAAGGACGCCGCCGGGACCTACTACGCCGCGCAGTCGCTGCGGCAGCTGCTGCCGCATGCACAGCGGCCGGGCGCCCGGGTGCCGGGCACCGTCGTACGGGACTGGCCGGCCACCCCGCTGCGCGGTGTCATCGAGGGCTTCTACGGCACCCCGTGGTCGCACCGGGCCCGGCTCGACCAGCTCGACTTCTACGGTGCGCACAAGATGAACCTCTATGTGTACTCGCCGAAGGACGACGCCTATCTGCGGGAGAAGTGGCGCGATCCGTACCCCGCCGACCAGCTGGCGCAGATCAAGGAGCTGGTGGACCGGGCGCGGGCGCGGCATGTGGAGTTCACCTATGCGCTCTCCCCGGGGCTGTCCGTCTGCTACAGCTCCGACGCGGATCTCCGGGCGCTGACCGCCAAGTTCGAGACGTTGTGGGACATCGGGGTGCGGACCTTCGCGGTGCCGTTGGACGACATCAGTTACACGGACTGGAGCTGTGCGGCGGACAAGGACCGGTTCGGGACCGGCGGCGGGG
This sequence comes from Streptomyces sp. bgisy130, assembly GCF_057708345.1. Lineage (NCBI taxonomy): Bacteria > Bacillati > Actinomycetota > Actinomycetes > Kitasatosporales > Streptomycetaceae > Streptomyces > Streptomyces sp. bgisy130. Next base: position 32,490 of record NZ_JBYISA010000028.1, on the reverse strand, counting down.
CGGCCGGTGCCGCGCAGGCGCATCTGCTCAACCGCGTCAACCAGGAGTTCATCGCCCGGCATCCGGGCGCCGAGCCGCTCCAGATGGTGCCGACCGAGTACTACGACGTGAAGCCGTCGCCGTACAAGAAGGCGCTGGCCACCCAGCTGGACAAGGATGTGCTGGTGGAGTGGACGGGGGTGGGGGTGATCGCGCCGACGATGACCGTCGCCCAGGCCCGGCAGGCCCGGGAGGTCTTCGGCCACCCGATCCTGACCTGGGACAACTACCCGGTCAACGACTATGTGACCAACCGGCTGCTGCTCGGGCCGTTCAACGGCCGGGAGAAGGGGCTGCCGGCGCAGCTGGCGGGGATCAGCGCGAACCCGATGATCCAGCCCGCGGCGTCCAAGCTCGCGCTGTACACGGTGGCGGACTACGCGTGGAACGACGCGGCGTATGACGCCCGGACGTCCTGGGGCGGGGCGATCGAGGAGCTGGCCGGCGGTGACGCCCGTACGGCACGGGCGCTGCGGGCCTTCGCGGACGCCCATTACGCCTCGGCGCTCAACCCGCGACAGGCGCCCGAACTTGCCGCCGCCATCGGGGAGTTCGGCAAGGGCGGGGAGGCGCGGCGGCTCGATGCGGTGCTGCGGAATCTTCAAGAGGCACCGGCGGTGCTGCGTGACCGGCTCGCCGACCGGGGCTTTGTGCAGGACAGCGCGCCATGGCTGGACGCGACCCGGGCCTGGGGCGTCGCGGCCCGTACGGCGCTGCACCTGATCGAGGCGACCAATGCGGACGACGGCGCGCGGGCCTGGCAACTACGGCAGCAGCTACCGGAGTTGGTGCGAACCGCCAGGTCGTTCGTGTATGTGGACATGGCCGGGAAGCGGATTCCGGTGCTGGTGGCGGACGGGGTGCTGGACACCTTCGTCGAGGACGCGGTGGCCGCGCACGACCGGGCGCTGGGCGTCACCGGCCGCCCCAAGGGCTCGACGGATCTCTCCGTCTACCAGGACAACGCGGCCTCCCGTATGACCGATGGCGATGACGCCACGTACTTCTGGAGCGGCGCGGGCCCCAAGGCCGGTTCCTTCGTGGCGCTGGATCTGCACGCCGAGCGTCCGCTGGGCACGGTCGCCCTGGCGATGGGCAAGAGCGGCAGCCCGGACGACTATCTGCGGCACGGCGTCCTGGAGTACTCGTCGGACGGGAAGAACTGGCAGCGGCTGGCCGCGTTCGACGGGAAGGCCGAGGTACGCGTCGAGCCGCCGGCCGGTGTCCGGGCCCGGTACGTCCGCGCCCGGGCCACCCAGGCGCAGGACAACTGGCTGGTGGTGCGGGAGTTCGCGGTGGCCGGGGCCGACGCGGGCACGGTGGCCGGTGGCCCGCCCGCGGCGGAGGGCAGCGCGCTGCGGTCGGCGGCGGACGGCGATCCGGCGACCGCCTATCGCGCGGCGCGGGCGGCGCAGCCCGGCGAGACCCTGGAGTTCACCCCCGGCGCACCCCGTGCGGCGCGGTCCGTGGTCGTGCTGCGGCCGCAGGGCGCGCCGTCCGGGGCGGCGGAGGTCCAGGTCCGTACGGACGGCGTCTGGCGCACGCTCGGCACGTTGGCCGGCGCCTATACGCGGCTCGCGGCGGGCGACGGCCCGGTCGGGGGTGTCCGGCTGGTGTGGCGGGCCGGGACCGCAGCGCCCGAGGTCAATGAGGTGGTGGTGCACTGAGGGGGACTGAGGGGTACGGGCCGCGTGGTGCGACCCATACCGCCCGGTGCACGGCGGACGCGGCACGCCCGGCGGTGTGCCGCGTTCCCTTCCGCGGCGGACGGCGGTTCGCCCGTCAGCGTCGCGTCATCTCCCCCGCGGCAGCCACCCCGCGCCCTAATCTGAGGTGCTGGCCACCGCCCTCGCCCCGGAGGAGACCGACTCATGGCCCGAACCGCTCCCGATGCCCCTCGTCCGACCGCGGCCGTCGTGCTGGACGACGCGGTCCGCGCGCTCGCCCCGGATTCCGCCGCCAACCGGCTGGTCTCGCAGATCGAGGCGGGTGCGGCACCGCGCTCCGTGTTCACCACCTTCGCCCTCGAACAGCACCAGGTGATCGCCGCCGACCGGCTCAGCTTCCAGCATCTGGCGCGGCGGGCGGACGGTGATCCGCCGGTCGCCGACTTCTTCGATCTGCTCGCCCAGGGCGAGACGCGGGCGCTGAAGCAGCTGGCCGGGCTGGCGGACGCCTGTGAGCTGACCGAGCGGGAGATCGCGGACTACCAGCCGCGGCCGGGCTGTCAGGCCTATCCGTCCTACGCGGCGCGGCTCGCGCTCGGCGGCGAGCCGGCCGATGTGGCGATCGCGCTGACCGCCAACTTCGCCGCCTGGGGCGGCTATTGCGCGATCGTGGCGGCGGCGATGCGGGACCACTATGGCTTCCCCGAGGCGGCTCGCGGCTTCTTCGGCCTCTTCGCCGAGCCCGCCCCGGCCGTCGCGGAGAAGGCCCGCGAGGCGGTCCAGCACGGCCTCGACACCGGCCAGGCGCAGCCGGCCACGGCGCATCGCTACGGGCGCCTCCTTCAGGCGTACGAGCTCATGTTCTGGCACTGCGTCGCCGAGTGAGCCGGCCGGGCCCGGCCCGGTCAGTCGCTCAGCTCGTCATGCCGCGCCACCAGCCGGCGCATGCCGTCCGCGGTGAGGGAGCCGTGCAGACGCAGCCGGGCTATGCCTCCGTCCGGGAAGATGTCGATCCGGACGTGGGTGACGGGCGGGGCGTCGTCCGGCAGGAAGCGGTGCACGGTATCTGGTTGCAGGCGGGTGCGGGGCAGCAGTTCGACCCAGTCGCCGCGCTCGCCGTCGCGGCCGGACAGGGCCGCCCAGCCCGCCGCGTTGCCCTTGAGGAAGCCGGTGTCGATCTCCACCGCGCGGATCACGGAGCGCTCGGTGAGGCGGTAGCGGACCCAGTCGTTGCCGGTGCCGCGGCGGCGCCGGGTCTCCCAGCCGTCGTCCATTTTGCGGGAGCGGCCCGGCTGGATGGTGTGGGTGGGTGAGGAGTAGAAACGGTCCGAGGCGTCCTCGACCCGGCCGCCGTTCTCCAGCGCGGCGACGTCGAAGGTGCCCAGTGCGGCAAGCCAGCCGGGGGCCGGAACGACCTCTCCATGGACCCGGAGGCGGGCGATACCACCGTCGGGATGCTGGTTGAGCCGCAGATGGGTGAAGCGGCGGCCGGTGTCGACGAGGAAGCCGTTGGCGGCGTGGCCGCCGATGGTGGTCCGCGGGACGAGCGGCGTCCAGGTCACGTCGTCGGCGAGGAGTTCGGCCGGCGACGGCGAGCCCTCCACGCAGGTGCCCTCGACGCTGACGGACTGCGGGTAGTTGCCGCGGAAGTGGGCGGTGTCGACGATGATGCCGTGGATCACGCCGGGGGCGCCGAGCCGGATCAGCGCCCAGTCGTGGTCCTCGTCCGCCGGGAACGGGTGGTCGCCGTCGGTGCCGCGCCGTCTGCGGGTCTCCCAGCCGTCCATGATCTTGCCCTTGTGGCCGAACGCCTCGGGGTCGAAATGGGCGGGCCCGGGGGTCAGGAGGTTCTCCCGCTCGGCGAAGAACTCGTCGTTCGCCGCGAGGACGCCCGCGCCCAGCCGTCGGTCGGCCAGGTCGGGGAGGTGGGTGAAGGGGAAGCCGGCGGGGCCGGGGGTGCGGTAGTCGGAGTACGGGTCGCCGCCCGGGTACGGGCCCGCGTCACCGGTGTAGCGGGGCGGCTCGGCGGTGGTCATGGGCGGTGCGGCCGTTCGAGCAGCTCGCCGGTGGGTTCGGCGAGGGTGGCGCCGTCGTTGATCCGGCGGCCGCGCAGCCAGGTGGACCGTACGACGCCGTACAGGGTCTTGCCGGCGTAGGCGGTGATCTTGTTGCGGTGCTGGAGGGCCTGCGGGTCGACGGTGAAGGTCTCCTCGGGGGCGAGGACCGTGAAGTCCGCGTCCCGGCCGGGCTCGATGGCGCCCTTCCGGTCGAGGCCGACCAGCGCCGCCGGTGCGGTGGCCATCCAGCGCACCACGTCGTCGAGGGTGTGGCCGCGCTCGCGGGCCTCGGTCCAGATGGCGGGCAGCCCGAGCTGGAGGGAGGAGATGCCGCCCCAGGCCGCGCCGAAGTCGGCGGTCTTGAGGTCGGCGGTGGACGGGGAGTGGTCGGAGACGATGCAGTCGATGGTGCCGTCGGCCAGGCCCTCCCACAGGGCGTCCTGGTTGGCGGCCTCGCGGATCGGCGGGCAGCACTTGAACTCCGTTGCGCCGTCCGGGATTTCCTCGGCGGTCAGGGTCAGGAAGTGCGGGCACGACTCGACGGTGATCCGGACGCCCTCGCGCTTGGCGGCGGCGATCAGCGGCAGCGCGTCGCTGGAGGACAGGTGGAGGACATGGACCCGTGCGTCGAGCCGCTGGGCGAGCACGATCAGTCCGGCGATGGCGTCGTTCTCGGAGATCCGCGGGCGGGAGGCGAGGAAGTCGGCGTACTTGGGGCCGTGCGGTGGGGGTGCGGCGTCCAGGTGGCCCGGGTCCTCGGCGTGCACGATCAGCAGACCGTCGAAGCCCGCGATCTCACCGAGGGCGGCGGCCAGTTGCTGCTGATCGACCTCGGGGAACTCGTCCACTCCGGACGGCGACAGAAAGCATTTGAAGCCGAAGACCCCGGCGTCGTGCAGCGGGCGCAGGTCCTTGACGTTGCCGGGGATCGCGCCGCCCCAGAAGCCGACGTCGATATGCGCCTTGCTGCGGGCGACCGCGCGCTTGGTGTCGAGGTGGGCGGCGGCGGTGGTGGGCGGGAGGCTGTTGAGGGGCATGTCCACGAGGGTGGTGATACCGCCGGCCGCGGCCGCGCGAGTGGCGGTCCAGAAGCCCTCCCACTCGGTGCGGCCGGGGTCGTTGACGTGGACGTGGGTGTCGACGAGGCCGGGCAGCAGGACGTCGTCACCGAAGTCCTCGATCCGCGCCCCGGCCGGAGCCCGGTCGTCATACGGCAGCACCGCGGCGATCCTGCCGTCCTTGACGACGACGGACGCGGCGCGCGTGCCCTCTGGGGTGACGACGCGCCGGGAGCGCAGCACCAGCTCTGTTTCGGACACCCGGTCCCTCCTCGTAGCTGTTTTCATCGTGGCGTGCGGGCGGGCGGGGTGCACGGCCGACGGGGTGGCCGTGCCGTCCGGAGCGTTCTCCGCATGCTCGGACGCCCCACCGATTCAACAATCTGTTGAACGAGTCTTCACTCCGGATCCCGGCCCGTCAAGACCCTTCCGCCGGCACCGGCAGGACGACCGCCCCGGCCCCCTCGGACGCCCTGGACTCCCCCGCCACCGCGGCACTGACCTGCGACGGGATGATCTCGTCCGGGATCGGGCCGGCGCTCACGGCGGACCGGTCACGGCCCGGGAGCAGGGCATAGAGCCCACCGGCGAGCCCCATTCCGAAGACCCAGGAGAACGGCGCCACCACCCCGAAGGCCGGGATCAGGGCGAGCGCGGCGGAGACCGCGGCGGCCGGCAGGAAGGCCGCCACGGCCCTCGGGTTGTAGCCCCGGCGGTAGTAGTACGCACCTCGGGCATCGGCCGAGAACAGTGCGTCGACATCGATCCGGCCCCGGCGCAGCAGGTAGTAGTCGACGAGCAGAATCGCCACCAGCGGACCGAGGAAGGCGCCCAGCGCCCCCAGGAAGTACTGGATCACCAGCGCCGAGGAGTACAGCTTCCAGGGCATGACGACGACGGCCAGCACCGCGGTGATCATGCCGCCGCGCCGGAAGTTCAGATACTTCGGCGCGAGATTGGCGAAGTCGTAGGCGGGCGAGACGAAGTTGGCGACGACATTGATGCCGATGGTGGCGACGATGAAGGCCAGCGCGCCGATGACGGTGACCACCGGGTTGTCGATCTTCTGGATCACCTTCACCGGGTCGTAGATCGCCTCCCCGAAGACCGAGATCGTGCCCGCGGTGACCAGCACGGCGACCACCGCGAAGGCGGTGAAATTCACCGGCAGGCCGATCAGATTGCCGCGCCGGTAGGAGCGGTGGTCGGGCGTGAAGCGGGCGAAGTCCGCGTAATTGAGGACCAGGGTCAGAAAGGTGGCCACGGTCAGACTGACCGCGATGAGGCTCTGTTCGAGCTGCGCTGCGCCGCTGAGCCCGGTGAGGCTGCGGGTCAGCGAGATGTCACCGCCGGCCTTGACGACCAGATACACCGCGAGCGCGAGCACCACGAGCCAGACCACCGGGCCGGTCGCGAAGTCCTGCACCTTGCGGATGAACTCCATCCCGCGGGTCAGCAGCACGGCCTGAAGCCCCCACATCACCATGAACGCGATCCAGCCCAGGGTGGACAGCCCCAGCACCGAGTTGTGGTGATAGACCTCCAGTCCCGGCGCGAGCTGAAGGGTCAGCAGGACCACGGCAGTTGAAGCCAGCCAGGTCTGGATGCCGTACCAGGCCACGGCCATGACCGCGCGCAGCAGCGCGGGGATGTTGGCGCCGTAGACGCCCCAGCTCGCCCGGGCGAGCACCGGATAGGGCACACCGGTCCGGTGCCCGGCGTGGCCCATGCGGTTCATCAGCCAGTAGACGATGGAGATGCCCGCCAGCAGCGCGACGAACACCTCCCAGGCCGGCAGGCCCAGCACGAACAGGCTGGCGGCGAAGGCGTAATTGCTGATCGCGTGGGTGTCGGACATCCACAGCGCGAAGATGCTGTACGTGCCCCATTTGCGCTCGGGGGCCGGCGCGAGGTCCTCGTTGAAGAGGCGCGGGTCCGGCTGTGGGGGCTTCGGGGGTGTGGTCACGTGTCCTCCCAGGCAGATCGGGTGGCGCTCGGGAATTATTTGTCAGATGCCTGATGTCTGTGCGGAAAATGCGGTGCGTCGCGGGGAGCCCTGAACGCGCCCCGGGGACAGATGGGCGCTCAGCGGCCAGGAGCCGATGGCTTTCGGGCGGGGCGGCGCGAAACTGCGTCCCGTACTGGTGGTCAGCCCGAGGCCGACCACCGCCTCCGCGAACTTCACCGCCGCAGCGACGCCGTCCACCACCGGCACACCCAGCGCCGCGGCGACCTTCTCCTGGACCCCGGCCATCCCGCCGCAGCCCAGACAGATCACCTCGGCGCCGTCCCGGACGGCCTCCCGGGCGGTCTCGATGATCACCTCGACGGTGCGCTCGGCGTCCTCCTCCAGCTCCAGGACGCCGAGCCCGGTGCCCCGGACCGCGGCACAGCGCTGGAGCAGCCCCGCGGTCAGCAGCCGGTCCCGGATCTGCGGTACGGCACGGTCGAGGGTGGTGACGATGCCGTACGCGTGGCCGAGCATCATCGCCATCTGGGCGGCGCTCTCGGTGATGTCCAGGACGGGTACATCCAGCAGTTCCTGGGCGCCCTCCCGGCCCGGTTCGCCGAAACCGGCCATGACCAGCGCGTCGAAGGGGAGGTCGAGGGTGGCGAGCCGGTCCAGGACGGCCGCGGCGCTGAGATACCCCTCGAAGTGGCCCTCGATGGACTCCGGCCCCCAGAGGGGTTCGGTGGCGATGATCTCGGTGCCCGGGGCGGCGGCTGTGGTGGCGGTGGCGCGGATCGAAGCGGTCATGGAAGCCGTGGTGTTCGGGTTCATGACGAGAATGCGCATGACGCTCCAGCGATTTGGAGGATTCCACAGAATGGACAGTATGTTTCGCGCAGCAGAACGTAGCTACGACCACTGGCACCGTCAAGGGATCGGGGCTAGGTGTGTGCCCACCCGTGGCCTCCGCCGGACAAAGCGGGCCTGACCGGCGGGAACGAGTGTGCGAGAGTCCATGTGTCAACGTAAGGGGACCGGTAGGCTTCTCCGGTCGGGCCCGGCGCCCGCACGCCCCAGCCGAGACCGGTCTGACCCGCCCGAAAGGAACGCTCCGTGCCGCCGTCCAGCGCCAGCCCCTCCGCCGCCGAAGCCAAGCCAGGCGCCAGCGGCGGCGTCCAGTCCCTCGAGCGCGCCTTCGACCTGCTGGAGCGGATGGCCGACGCCGGCGGCGAGGTCGGCCTGAGCGAGCTCTCCACCAGCAGCGGGCTGCCGCTCCCCACCATCCACCGCCTGATGCGCACGCTCGTCGCCTGCGGCTACGTCCGCCAGCAGCCCAACCGCCGCTATGCGCTGGGCCCCCGGCTGATCCGGCTCGGCGAGAGCGCCTCCCGGCTGCTGGGCACGTGGGCCCGGCCGTTCCTGGCCCGTCTGGTCGAGGAGACCGGCGAGACCGCCAATATGGCGCTGCTCGACGGCGACGAGATCGTCTATGTCGCCCAGGTCCCGTCCCGGCACGCGGTACGGATGTTCACCGAGGTCGGCCGCCGGGTGCTGCCGCACTCCACCGGCGTCGGCAAGGCCCTGCTGGCCCACCACGCGCCCGAGGAGGTCCGCGCGCTGCTCGGCCGTACGGGCATGCCCGCCGCGACCGAGAAGACGATCACCGACCCGGACCGCTTCCTGGAGGCGCTCGCCGACGTCCGCCGCCTCGGCTACGCGGTCGACGACAACGAGCAGGAGATCGGCGTCCGCTGCCTGGCGGTGCCGGTGCCCAACTCCCCCACCTCGGCGGCGATCTCCATCTCCGGTCCGACCGGCCGCGTGACCGAGGCGTCGACGGACAAGATCGTGCCGGTGCTTCAGGATGTCGCGGCGCAGCTGTCGGTGGCGCTCGCGAATCAGGCGCCGGCGTAACGGGACCTGGCACATCCCTCGCGGGCCGGCCGGCGGCGTACGGCGCCGGTCCGCGCACGGCTGCCGCGGCGCGCACCACCCGTCGGCGAGCCGGTGCGGCACGCCGGCGCGGCGCACTCCGGTCCGGGCCGCGCGGTGGTGGTCACCGGGCGCGCGGCAGCTCGCCGAACCGGTCGATGCCCTCGCGCACCTCTGCCAGCGCGGGCGACAGCGCGCTCACGGAGCCGACGGCCCCGGCGATCAGCAGGAGCGAACGGCGCAGCCGGGGCACCTCGGGCAGCCCGTGGCTCACCATCGCGTCCAAGGCGGCCAGCTCGTCGTCAGCTGCCCCACGATCCGGTAACTCCCCTGGAAGTACGGCCAGTTGGCGACGCAGCCGGGCCACTGCCCCGCGCAGTTCCTGGACCCGTGGGTCACCCTCGACCCCGGTCACTCGTCGGTCCTTCTGAAGCTGTTCCACAACGACGGCGTCCTCCAAAGCCGTTGCCCGTTCCGCAATGCCGGACAGTTAACGCCACTCTGCGCTGATCGCGCCATACGGAGAGCGAAATCGACCGGATCACCGGGTGAATCCGGTGGGTGTGGGCGGGGCGTGACGGGTTCTGGGCTTGATGGGGCGTGGGCTTGATGGGGCGCCGGCTTGATGCGTCTGCGTCGCCGGCCTGACACGTCCGTATTTTTTCCCCGCCGCCCACCCCCCTTCGGGGGGTGGGCGGGTGTAGTGACGAGGGTGCCCACCCCTGACGGGTGGGGGAGGAGGCGGGGAGGGGGTGGGAGGGGCCGCCGCCCCTCCCCCTCAGGAGTCCTGCTCGGGCTCCACCGCGTTGCGCCAGACCCGGACGTCGATGGTCATGTAGCTGCTGGGGTCCGACTTCGGGGCGTAGCCCTTGAAGGTGATCAGTGCGAGATGGCCGTACTTGGTGGTGAGGCACATCTGGGCGCCCTTGGAGAGCTGCTTGGTCAGGATGCTGTCGGTGAACCGGGTCTCGTTGCGGCAGGTGGCGAGGTTGCCCTCCTGGCCGGCGTTGAGCAGCACCAGCTTGCCGGTCTCGGTGTCGATCTCGTCGTCCGTGTAGGTGTTGTCCGTGTACGAGAAGTCGATGTCCGTGTCGCTGTCGGAGTTGCTCGGATGGACCGGCTCGTCGGCCAGCGAAATGTGGTAGTCGTCGGGCAGGTTGATGGTCTTGTAGTCGACCGGGGCCGGGTCCTGCGCCGGGGCGTCGTCCTCACTGTCACCGGGGCTCGCGGTCGGGTCCGCGGCGGGCGTCGGCGAGGAGCCCTTGTTCGCCGTCTTGCTGTCGCCGGTGGCCTGGTTGCCCTTCTTCTCCTCGCCCTTCATGACGGTGTAGACGGCGGCACCGCCGGCACCCGCGACGGCCAGCAGACAGACCACCACCAGGGCCGCCATCAGCCCCTTGCGCTTCTTCTTCGGCGGCTGCGCGGCGGTCGGGCCGGTCGGGCCGGCCATCGCCGGGCCGGTGACCGTGGGACCGGTGGCGGCCGCGCCCATGGCCGTCGGCGCACCGGCCCCGGCGGCGGTCGGCGCATAGGCCGCCGGGCCGAACCCGGGCGGCGGGGTCTGCGGATGGTTCAGCGCGGTCGGCACCGGCGCGACCGGCGCCGCGGGCCGGGTCGGCGGCTGCGCCGGCGGAGCCGGTGACTGGGCGGGCGGGGCCGGCGGCTGGGCCGGGGCACCCGCGGTGGGCGCCTCCAGCGGGGGCGGCGGGGTCTGTGCGGGCGCGGGTGCGGCGGCCCGCGTGGTGATGTCGGCGGCGACGGCGGTGGGCAGCCATTCCTCGGGGCGGCGCAGCTGCGTCTGACCGGAGGCCGCGCCGCACAGCTCGATCACCTCGGCGACGGACGGCCGGTCCGACGCCTCCTTGGACAGGCAGCGGGTCACCAACTCCCGCAGCTCGTCGGGGAGTCCGGTCAGGTCGGGCTCTTCGTGGACGATGCGGTAGAGCACTCCGTGCGAGGTGCCCTCGCCGAACGCGGGGGTGCCGATGGCCGCGTAGGCGGCGACCTGGCCGAGCGCGAAGACATCGGTGGCGGGGCTGATGGTGCTGCCCGCGGCCTGCTCGGGCGCCATGAAGGTGGGGGTGCCGACGGTGACGCCGCTGCTGGTCAGGGACGTGGCGTCGGCGGCGCGGGCGATACCGAAGTCGATGACGCGCGGGCCGTCGGCGGCCAGCAGCACATTGGACGGCTTCAGATCGCGGTGCACGATGCCCGCGCCGTGGATGACCTGAAGTGCCTCGGCGATCCCGGCGACCAGCAGCAGCACGGTCGGCACGGGCAGTTTGCCGTGCGCGGAGACCGACGCGGCGAGCGAGGGGCCGGGGACGTACGCGGTGGCGAGCCAGGGGTTGGGGCCTTCGGCGTCGCTGTCGATGACCGGCGCGGTGTACAGGCCCTGGACGCGCTGCGCGGACTGCACCTCCTGCTTGAAGCGGCGGCGGAACTCCGCGTCCTCGCTGAACTCGGGGCGGATCACCTTGATGGCCACCGGCCGCCCGCCGGGCGTGTAGGAGAGATAGACCTTCCCCATACCGCCGGAGCCGAGCCTTGCCGTGAGGCGGTAGCCCGCGATCACCCGCGGATCGTCACCTTCCAACGGCTGAAAGATTCCGGACACGCCTGAACTGTTCACCACTGCTACCGTCCCCCGGCTCAGAAAAAGGCCCGCCACTTCGGCACGACGACCACAACACCCGCAACGGGGAAGAACCTTATCCGGCCAGGCTCCGCACCCGCACATCGCCGGCCGGCGACCGGGCCGCCTTGTCCGAAGAGCCGGTTTCGCGAAGGGTTTTGGCGCCCGGGGCGGCCCGGAACCGGCCCTGAAGCGCGGTGCCCAAAATTGGCCTGATGATGCGTCGGCACATGCGTTCCCCACGGCACCCTTTGGTGTGGGCACGCACGATCCGATGCGTATGGCGCGACACGATGGAGCATTCTCCCTTTCAAGGAAATATCCGGCATATCACTGGATCGGAGAATGCCATGGAGTCCCACTCCGGCCCCGGCGGCTCGAACCCCAGTCGTGTCAGCGTCGTCCAACTCATCTGCCGCGCATACGGCCTGTCGGACGCCTCGGAAATCACGATGGACCACATAGACCGCTATGTCGCCGAGCGCCGGCGGGCGGAGGAACAGACGCACCAGCTGCGCGACCGGCTCCGGCCGCACATCCCCCGGCCGCGAGCCGCCGGTGACGCGGCCTGACCCGGTCGGCCGCGCCCCAACGGGCCGCGGAACGGGACGCCATGGGGTAAGCAGTCCCCATGGCACCGACAGCACCGAAAGACCCGCGAGAACGGCCGCACCGGGCCCGGCCGGACGCCCCTGAGGGGACGCGGAGCACCGGGCGGCCCGAGGGGAGGGTGGCCGGTCTGCTGCTCGCCGCGGGCGGCGGGCGGCGACTGGGGGGACGACCCAAGGCACTGCTCGACCACCGGGGACGGCCACTGGTCGAGCACGCCGCACGGGCCCTGCGGGACGGCGGCTGCCACCCGGTGCACATCGTGCTGGGGGCGGCCGCCGCTTCCGTGCGCGAACGGGCCGAGCTCGCGGCGTACGGCCTCTCGGAGAACCCGGACTGGGCCCAGGGGATGGGCACTTCACTGCGGGTGGGCCTGGCCGCGCTGGCGGGGTCCGGGGCGGATGCGGTGGTGGTGTCCCTGGTGGACCAGCCGGGCATCGGCGCCACGGCCGTGGCGCGGGTGGTGGCGGCGTACGGCGGGCGCGGCTCACTGGTCTCTGCGGCGTACGGCGGCCGGCGGGGGCACCCGGTGCTCTTCGGCGCCGACCGCTGGGCGGACATCGCGGCGACCGCGGAGGGCGACCGCGGTGCGCGGGCCTACCTCCAGCGGCATGCGGACGCCCTCACCCTCATCGAGTGCTCCGATGTCGCGGAGCCGTACGACATCGACACGCCGGAGGATCTTCACCGTCTGGAGTGAGAGCGGGCGCCGGCGGGCACGCGGCGGGCGGGGTGCGGGAGTAATGGAGAGTGACCGGTATGGCACCGAGAGCCATTCGATCACTACTTCTGTCGAGCCTGAGAATCTCGACATCAACAAACCATTGAAGTTCCGCGATAAGGAAACTAGTCTCCACTGGTCAGAAGCGCCCTGAACCCAGTCGGCGCCCGCGACCGTACCCGGGAGCCCGCGGCACCCCGTGCCGCCCGGCGTTCCCGCGGCCGCCGGGCACCGCCGCTGAATGGAGTGACAGCTCATGTCCGCACCAGCGCCGTCCCCGCTGGCCATCGTCGAAGTCGATCCCGCGCACACCCCCGAACGCCAGGGAGAGGTCCTCACCGACGCCGCGCTCACCTTCGTCGCCGAGCTTCACCGCCGGTTCACCCCCCGCCGCGACGAGCTGCTCGCCCGCCGCGCCGAGCGCCGCGCCGAGATCGCCCGGACCAGCTCGCTGGACTTCCTCCCGGAGACCGCGGCCGTCCGCGCCGACGACAGCTGGAAGGTCGCCGAGGCGCCCGCCGCCCTCAATGACCGCCGAGTGGAGATCACCGGCCCCACCGACCGCAAGATGACCATCAACGCGCTCAACTCGGGCGCCCGGGTCTGGCTCGCCGACTTCGAGGACGCCTCGGCACCGACCTGGGAGAACGTCATCGGCGGCCAGGTCAACCTGATCGACGCCTACGAGCGCCGTATCGACTTCACCGATGCCGGGTCCGGCAAGTCGTACGCCCTCAAGCCCGCCGAGGAGCTCGCCACCGTCGTGATGCGGCCGCGCGGCTGGCACCTCGACGAGCGGCATCTTCAGTTCGAGGGCCGGCCGGTGCCCGGTGCCCTGGTGGACTTCGGGCTGTACTTCTTCCACAACGCCCGGCGCCTCCTGGACCTCGGCAAGGGCCCGTACTTCTACCTGCCGAAGACCGAGTCGTACCTGGAGGCCCGCCTCTGGAACGAGATCTTCGTCTTCGCCCAGGACTATGTCGGCATCCCCCAGGGCACGGTGCGCGCCACCGTCCTGATCGAGACCATCACGGCCGCGTACGAGATGGAGGAGATCCTCTACGAACTGCGCGACCACGCCTCGGGCCTGAACGCCGGCCGCTGGGACTACCTCTTCTCCATCGTCAAGAACTTCCGTGACGGCGGCGCCAAGTTCGTCCTCCCGGACCGCAACGCGGTCACGATGACCGCGCCGTTCATGCGCGCCTACACCGAACTCCTCGTCCGCACCTGCCACAAGCGCGGGGCGCACGCGATCGGCGGTATGGCGGCCTTCATTCCCAACCGCCGCGACCCGGAGGCCAACGAGAAGGCCCTCACCAAGGTCAGGAACGACAAGGACCGGGAGGCCGGCGACGGCTTCGACGGCTCCTGGGTCGCCCACCCCGACCTGGTCCCGGTCGCCCGTGCCTCCTTCGACGCGGTGCTCGGCGACCGGCCGAACCAGAAGGACCGGCTGCGCGAGGACGTCTCGGTCTCGGCCGCCGACCTCATCGCCATCGACTCGCTGGACGCCAAGCCCACCTACCAGGGCCTGATCGACGCCGTCCAGGTAGGCACCCGTTATATCGAGGCGTGGCTGCGCGGCCTGGGCGCCGTCGCCATCTTCGGCCTCATGGAGGACGCCGCGACCGCCGAGATCTCCCGCTCCCAGATCTGGCAGTGGGTCGACGCCGGGGTCGTCTTCGAGAACGGTGAGCAGGCCACCGCCGAACTGGTGCGCACGATCGCCGCGGAGCAACTGGCCGCCATCCGCGCCGAGATCGGCGAGGACGCCTTCACCGCGGGCAAGTGGCAGCAGGCCCATGACCTGCTGCTGAAGGTGGCGCTGGACGCGGATTACGCGGAGTTCCTGACGCTGCCCGCCTACGAGCTGCTGGTCTGAGCCGGCCCGGCGTATGTCCCTGCTGTGCCGCGGTCCCCCTTCGGAACCGCGGCACAGCGGTGTTTCCGCCGCCGCCCGCGGCGCCGCGGGTGCCCCGGCCCGGTGTGGTGTCATGTGATCACCAAGTGGAGAGGCAGTCGGATGGATGGTCAGCCAGGAGAGCACGGTGCGCCGTCGGCCGCGCGCGGGGACGCGGGCGCGGGCCAGGAGTTGGGGACGACGGTGGCCGAGCGGCTGCGGCGGGTCCAGGGCTCCCTGTCGCCCGCGGAGCTCAAGATCGCCCGGGCGCTGATGGCGCACTACCCCGCGGCGGGCCTGGAGTCGACGTCCGGGCTGGCCGGGCGGGCGGGGGTGAGCCCGCCGACCGTCGTCCGCTTCGTCGCCCGGCTCGGCTTCGAGGGCTACCGGCACTTCCAGCAGTCGCTGCGGGACGAGGTGCAGGCGCGCCGTGCCTCACCGCTGACCCTGCGGCCGGTGGTCAGCGAGAGCTCGCCGACCTCGGACCTGATCGAGGCGGCGGAGGAGGTCGGCCGGGCGGCGCTGAGCCAGACCTTCGCCGCGCTGCCGGAGCAGGAGTTCGACCGGGCGGTCGAGCTGATCTGTGACCCGGCGAAGCGGATCGTGAGCTTCGGCGGGCGGTTCTCCCGGCTGCTGGCCGAGTACCTGGATCTGCATCTGCGCCTCCTGCGGCCGGGCACCCAGGTGCACATACCGGCCCCCGGCCAGGACGGCGGCTTCCGGGTGGATCTCGGGCGGCGCGAGGTGTGTGTGGTCTTCGACTTCCGGCGCTATCAGCGCGACACGGTGGAGCTCGCCCGCCTCGCGCACGAGCGCGGCGCGCGGGTGGTGCTGTTCACCGATCCGTGGCTGTCCCCCGTGGCCGAGTTCGCGGATGTGGTGCTGCCGGTGCGGGTCGAGGCGCCCAGTCCGTTCGACAGCATCGTGGCGCCGATGGCCGTGGTGGAGACGCTGGTGGCCGCGGTGCATGTGCGCCTGGGGACGGCGGCGGAGGAGCGGATGCGGGCCGCGGAGGAGGCGTCGGGCGACCGGACCATGGAATGACGGCCATGAAATGAATATTTCAAGGACGCCCTCTTGACGCGCTCCCTGCAACGTATGTTTCATGGCGGGACTCGGGCTGCTGCGGACGCAGCCCCGTCTCCTCCTCGGAGCGCCCTGTGTCGAATCCCCCTCGAACACGCAAGCTGCGCTTGTGGGAAGCGCTGACCCTCTCCGTCGGTCTCATGGGACCTACGCTCGCCATGGGCCTCAACGGGGCCGGCGTGGCAGCCACGGTCGGCAAGGCCGTCCCGCTCGTCTTCCTGCTCGGCCTGCTCGGTGTCGGCCTGGTCGCCTACGGCTTCTGGCGGCTGACCCAGCACTTCCACCAGGCCGGTTCCGTCTACGCCCTGGCCGGGGCCACCATCGGCCCGCGCGCCGGTTTCTTCGGCGGCTTCGCCCTGCTGGGCACCTATCTCGCCTTTCTCGTCTGCACCCTCGCCGCGACCGGTGTCTTCGCCCAGGCGTTCCTGCACGCGACGGGCATCCGCTCCACCGGGCCCTGGGTGGCCGTCGCGCTCCTCGCGGCCGTCGGGGTCACCGCGCTCAACTCCCGGGACGGCCGCACCACCGCCCGCACCCTGCTGACCGTGGAGGGCATCGGCATTCTCGCCATGCTGGTGCTCGCCGCCGTCATCATGGGGCGGGCCGCCACGGGATCGGCGCCCCGGCACCAGAGCCTCGATCTGTCGGTGTTCACCGCCGGCGGCACCACGTACAGCGCGGTCATGACGGCCACCGTCTTCGCCTTCCTGTCCTGGGCCGGGTTCGAGGCCTGCGCGTCGCTGGGTGAGGAGACCGACGACCCCAAGCGCAACATCCCCCGCGCACTGGCCGGCAGCGTGCTGCTGACCGGCGGTCTCTACGTCCTGATGATGTTCGCCCAGACCATCGGCTTCGGCACCGACGCCCAGGGGGTGCGCGCGTTCGGCGCGGCGGAGTCGGCCCTGTCGTCGCTCTCCGGGCAGTACATCGGCACCTGGTTCGCGCTCGTCATCGCCTTCACCGCGGTCGCCTCCGCCTTCGCCGCCGCACTGTCGTCCTCGGCGGCGGCCGCCCGGATGGTCCAGGCGCTGGCCCGCGACGGCTTCGGGCCGCGCGCCCTCGCCCGTACGCACCCCGTCACCGGCGCCCCGACCACCGCGCTGCGGGTGTGCGGCGCCGTCGCGGCGGTGCTGGCCGCGGTGATGTACGGGACCGGGGCCGGCGCCTTCGACACGTACTACTGGTTCGCCACCCTCGGTGTGCTGTGCGTCCTGGTGGTGTACGCGGTCGCCGGGGTCGGGGTGATCGTCTTCACGCTCTCCGGCCGGGGCCGCATCCCCCGCTGGGAGCTGGTGGTGCCGGTCGCCGGGCTGGGCTATCTGGGCTTCGTCTTCCTCCAGCAGTCGACCGGCCAGCGCGCGCCCTACACCTACTTCCCCTGGATCGCCGCAGCCTGGTGCCTGGCCGGTGTCGCGGTCGTCCTGTTCGCCCCCTCCCTCACCCGGCGCATCGGCGCCCGGCTGGCCGGCGCGCTGGTCACCGACGCGCAGCTGCCCGACCCGAACCGAAAGGTCCCCTCATGACCCTGGTGCACACGAAGGGGAAGGAGCCAGGACTCCTCGGTCCCGCCGTCGCCCCCTGCCCCTCCCCCGCCCTCCGCACCGCACCCGAGGACCCCCCGATGACCGACGCCGCCACCGTCTTCGTCGCCACCTGTGATCTGGCCGGGCAGGTGCGGGGGCGTGCCGTGCCGGCCGCGGAGCAGTCCTCCGCGCTGCGTTCCGGCACCGGTTGGGTCCCGGCCGATCTCGCGATCTCCTCGTTCGGCCCGATCGCGCCGGACAACGTCTTCGGTTCGCGGGGCGATCTGCGGCTGATCCCGGACCCGGCCACCGGCGTCGACATCCCGGCGGACGGGGACACTCCGGCGCTGCGGCTCTACCTCGCCGACCAGACCCTGCCCGACGGGGAACCCTGGCCCTGCTGTCCGCGCACCTTCCTCCGTGACGCGGTCGAGGAGCTGCGCGAGCGCACGGGGCTGGAGGTGGTCGCCGCGATCGAGCACGAATTCGTGCTCGGCGGACTGCCGGACAGCCCGCCGTTCTCGCTCCAGCGCTTCCGCCAGGCGGAGCCCTTCGGCTCGGACCTCGTACGGCTGCTGGAACAGGCCGGGCTGCAGCCGGAGAACTGGCTCCCGGAATACGGGGACGGCCAGTTCGAGATCACCCTGCGCCCCGGTACTGCGATGGCCGCCGCCGACCGCGCCGTCCTCCTCAAGGAGCTGGTGCGCGACCTCGCCCGCCGTCGTGGCCTGCCGGTGAGCTTCGCGCCCCTGCTAGCGCCCGACGGGGTGGGCAACGGGGTCCACCTCCATCTGAGTCTGCGGGACGCCGAGGGCCGTCCGGTCCTCTTCGACGCCGCGCGGCCGGGCCGCCTCTCGGCGCTCGGCGCCCGGTTCTCCGCCGGCATCCTGCGCCACACCCCGGCGCTGACCGCCTGGACGGCGCCGAGCCCGGTCTCCTTCCTCCGGCTCACCCCGCACCGCTGGAGCGCCGGCGGGATCTTCCTGGCCGAGCACAACCGCGAGTCGCTGCTGCGGATCTGCCCCACGACCGAGCTCGCCGGGTCCGATCCCGCCGCACAGTTCAACCTGGAGTACCGCGCGGCCGACGCCACCGCCAATCCCTGGCTCGCCCTGGGGGTCCTGCTGCGCGCCGGGCTGGAAGGGCTGGTCCGCGACTACGACGAGCCCACGGTGTGGCCGGAGGACACCGACGCCGCGGTGCTCGACGGGGTCCCCGCCCTCCCGTCCTCCCTCGAAGAGGCCCTGCACGCACTCGAATCGGACGAGATCGTGCGGTCCTGGTTCGACCCGCGGCTGCTCGCCACCCATCTGTCGGTCAAGCGCTCCGAGCTCGCCCAGCTGGCCGGGCTGGACGACGCCGCACGTATCCGGAAGGTTGCCGATGTCCACTGATGCCCTGGCGGCGGCGCTCGCGGAACTGCCCCTCGTGGACCACCATGTCCACGGTGCGCTCCGCGACGACGTCGACCGCGCCGGACTGGAGCTGATGCTCACCGAGTCCGACCGTCCGGTCCCGCCGTGGATGACCCAGTTCGACTCGCAGATCGGGTTCGCGGTGCGCCGCTGGTGCGCCCCGGTCCTCGGCCTCCCCGCACACGCCACGCCGGAGGCTTATCTCGCCCGGCGCGGCGAACTGGGCGCGGCGGAGGTCACCCGCAGACTGCTCGCGGCCTCGGGCATCGACCACTACCTGCTGGAGACCGGCTACGGGGGCGCGGAGATCCTCGGCACCGACGAGATGGCCCGGGCCTCCGGACGCCCCGTCGACGAGATCGTACGGCTGGAGTCGGTGCTGGAGGACGTGGCCCGCAGCGGGGTGGACGCGGCCGGTCTGCCCGAGCGGTTCCGCGAGACCCTCGCCGCCCGGACCGTGGACGCGGTCGGCCTCAAGAGCATCGTCGCCTACCGGTTCGGCTTCGACTTCGACCCCGGGCGGCCGGGGGACGACGAGGTCATCGCCGCGGCCGGGAGCTGGCTGGCCGAGTGCGCGCGCACCGGAACCGTACGGGTCAGCGACCCGGTGCTGCTGCGCTTCGTGCTGTGGTCCGGCGTCGACCGGGGGCTGCCCATCCAGCTGCACGCGGGATACGGCGATCCGGATGTGGAGCTGCACCGCTGCGACCCGCTGCTGCTCACCCGCTTCATCAGGAATGTGCAGCCGCACGGCGTCGACCTGTTGCTGCTGCACTGCTACCCCTTCCACCGCAACGCCGGCTATCTGGCGCAGGTCTTCCCGCATGTCTTCTTCGATGTCGGGCTCGGGGTCAACTACACCGGGGTGCGCTCCGACGCGGTGGTCGCCGAATCCCTGGAGCTGGCTCCGTTCGCCAAGATCCTCTTCTCCAGCGATGCCTGGGGGCCGCCCGAACTGCACCATCTGGGCGCGCTGTTGTGGCGGCGCGGCATGCTGCGGGCGCTGGCTCCATGGGTCGGCAGCGGCGAATGGGACCTCGGTGAGGCGGTCCGGGTGGCCCGCATGATCGGACACGACAACGCCCGCCGGGTCTACGGTCTGGAGGGCGGCGCATGAGCAGCGAGACCATCCTCGGCGCGCTCGCGGCGCAGCTCGAACGGGAGCTGGCCGGCGCCGTCGAGCTGCGCCATCAACTCCATGCCCGGCCCGCGCTGTCCGGCGACGAGGCCGCCACCCGCGAGCTGGTGCTCGCCGCGCTGCCCGGCGGGCACACCGCCACCGAGGTCGCCGGCACCGGAGCCGTGGTCCGCGTGGGCGGCAGCGGTCCGGCCATCGCCGTGCGCGGGGAACTCGACGCCCTGGCGGTGCACGAGGAGACCGGCGTGCCCTGGGCGTCCCGGCACCCGGGGGTGATGCATGCCTGCGGTCATGATGTGCACCTGGCCGCGCTGGTCGCCCTCGCGCGGGCGGTGGACCGGGCCGGCGGACCGGCCCCGCTGCTCGCCGTATTGCAGCCCCGCGAGGAGACCTATCCTTCCGGCGCGCAGGACGTCACCGAGAACGGGATCCTCGAACGGGAGCAGTGCCGGGCGGCCGTCGGGGCGCATGTCCAGCCGCTGCTCGCGGCGGGCACCGTCGCCTGCACCCCTGGTGGTGTCAACGCCTCGGCGGACGAGTTCACCGTGACCGTCCGGGGCCGCGGCGGCCACGCGGCCTACCCGCACCTCACCCGCGACCCCGTCGTCACCCTCGCCCATGTCGTGGTCGCGCTCCAGTCCCTGGTGAGCCGCGGAACCGACCCGATGTCCTCCGTGGTGCTGAGCGTCACCACGCTCGCCGCCGGAACCGCGGCGAATGTCGTCCCCGGCTCCGCCGAGGCGCGCGGCACCCTGCGCGCGATGCGGCCGGCCGACCGCGAGTTCCTCCATCAACGGCTGGCGGAGACCGCCGAGTTGGTGGCGCAGGCGTACGGGTGCACCGCGGACGTCCGGATCACCCGGGGTGAGCCGGTGCTCGACAACGACGCGACCCTGACCGCCGCCACCCGGCCGCTGCTCGCCTCCCTCGGGCTGAAGGTCGCCGCGGACCTGCGCTCCGCGGGCGCGGACGACTTCGCGTACTTCTCCGCGCGGATGCCCGCGCTGATGCTGTTCGTGGGGACGCACGGCGGCACCGAGCAGCTGCACTCCCCGACGTTCCTGCCGCCCGACGAACGGGTGCGGGACGTCGCCCACGCCCTGCTCGCCGGCTATCTGGCCGCCGCGGAGCAGTTCGCCCCCCGGCCCTGACACCCGCTACGCCCGTGGTGCTGCCCGCACCTCCCTCCTCCCGCACCCGTATCACCCGCGCCACCAGGAACGAGGAACCACCCATGACCACCGCCGACAGCACCGACACCACCGGCGGCTTCCCGCTCGCCCCCGAGGCCCGGCAGCACCTCCACCTCGCCGATACCGCCACCGCCCGCAACTACAGCCCGCTGCCGGTGGTCCTCACGTCCGGCCAGGGCGCGTGGGTGACCGACGTCGGCGGCCGCCGCTATCTGGACTGCCTGGCCGGCTATTCGGCGCTCAACTTCGGCCACGGCCACCCCCGGCTGCTGGACGCGGCCCGGGACCAGCTCGAACGGCTCACCCTGACCAGCCGCGCCTTCCACAACGACCGGCTCGGCCCGTTCTGCCGGGATCTCGCCGAACTCGCCGGGATGGACCTGGTCCTGCCGATGAACACCGGCGCCGAGGCCGTCGAGACCGCGCTGAAGGTGGCCCGGAAGTGGGGCTACGAGGTCAAGGGCGTGCCCGCGGACCGGGCCAATATCATCGTCGCCGACGGCAACTTCCACGGGCGCACCACCACGATCGTGAGCTTCTCGTCGGACCCGGTCGCGCGGGACGGCTTCGGCCCGTTCACGCCCGGCTTCCGCTCGGTGCCCTACGGAGACGCCGCCGCGCTGGCGGCCGCGGTCGACGAGCACACCGTGGCGGTGCTGCTCGAACCGATCCAGGGCGAGGCGGGCGTGCTGATCCCGCCGCCGGGGTACCTGCCGGCCGTGCGCGAGCTGTGCAGCCGGGAGAACGTGCTGTTCGTGGCCGACGAGATCCAGTCCGGTCTCGGCCGCACCGGCACCACGTTCGCCTGCGACGCGGAGGGCGTCACCCCGGACCTGTACATCCTGGGCAAGGCCCTCGGCGGCGGCATCGTGCCGCTCTCCGCCGTGGTCGGCCCCCGCTCGGTCCTCGGCGTCATCCGGCCCGGCAGCCACGGCTCGACCTTCGGCGGTAATCCGCTGGCCGCCGCCGTCGGGCACGCCGTCGTCGAGCTGCTGCGGACCGGCGAGTACCAGGCGCGGGCCGCCCGGCTCGGCGAGCAGCACCGCAAGCGGCTCGAAGGACTCATAGGCCATGGCGTCCGCGCCGTGCGCAGCCGCGGGCTGTGGAGCGGGATCGACATCGACCCGGAGCTCATGTCGGGGCGCGAGGCCTGCGAACGGCTCCTGGCCAGGGGCATCCTCGCCAAGGACACCCATGGCTCCACGATCCGCCTCGCCCCGCCCCTGGTCATCGCGGCCGACGAACTCGACTGGATGGCCGGACAGCTCGCCGAGGTGCTCGCCGCACCGCGCGCCTGAGGCGATCCGCCCGGCGGCCCTCAGCCCGGCCCACCGCCCACCGTCACCGCGGTCCACAGCGCGGCGTTCCGCAGGGCGGGCAGCCGCCGGGCGTGGGCCATCCGGTTCATCAGGCGCGCGGCGCGTACCAGCCGCTGGGTCGCCGGGCGCCGGGCCCGGTCGTACGCACGCAGCGCGGCCGGCACGTCCGGGGCGGCCGTCAGGGACCGGGCCAACTCCACGGCGTCGACGAGCGCTTCGCAGGCGCCCCGGCCGAGGTCCGGAGTCATGGCGTGGGCCGCGTCGCCGATGAGGGCGGTACGGCCCCTGACGTAGGACGGCAGCGGCGGATCGAGGTAGTAGAGGTCCAGGCGCAGCACCTCGGGCTCCGCCAGCCGGTCCAGGATGTCGCGCACTCCGGCGTGCCAGTGACCGAACCAGCCGCGCAGGGTGTCGGCTTCCCGGCCCGGGTCGCGCTGCCCCTCGGGCACGACGGCAGAGGCGAACCAGTTGGTCCGGCCGCCCGAGCTGGGCGTAATGCCGAAGCGGAGGCCCTCGCCCCAGGTCTCGGTGGTGCTCCCGGTCTCCCCCTCGACCGTGCCGCGCCAGGAGGACGCGCCGACGTACCGGGCGCGGTGGCGACCGACCAGCCGCTCCTGCGGAGGAAGAGGGCGGTGGCGAGACCGCCGATGCCGCCGCCGACAACGGCAGCCGTGTGCGGTGTCCGGGTCATACCGGCACGATACTATGTCCGTAGTAGATCGGCACTACAAACATAGTAGCCGGCATGGCAAGCAGAGCTAAGAATCACGGCGGAGGGCGTTCGGGTGGCACGACGGCGGGATCAGGTGCTGGACGCGGGGATCCAGGTACTGGGGAGCGAGGGAGCGCGGCGGCTGACGTACCAGGCCGTCGATGCCGCGGCGGGCGTCCCGTCCGGCACCACCTCCAACTACTTCCGCAACCGGACGGCGCTGATCGACGGCATAGTCGACCACCTCCAGGTCCTGGAGCGCCGCGACTGGGAGAGCTTCGCCGCGGCCGCCAGCCCGGCCGACGCCGGGGAGCTCGCCGACACCGTCACCCGGTTTCTGGTGTACGCGACCGGACCCGAGCGGGCCAGGACCGCCGCCCGCTTCGCGCTCTACCTGGAGGCCACCACCCGGCCCGAACTCCGCCCGACGCTCACCCGCGGCCGCGAGACCGTCGTCGGCTGGGGAGCGGAGTGGCTACAGCGCTTCGACTCGCCGGACCCCCATAGGCACTGCGAGATCCTCTTCGACTACATGGACGGCGTCGCCTTCCACCAACTCGCCTTCCCCGTCGATGACTTCGACCCGGGGCCGGGCATCCGCGAACTGCTGCGCGGGCTGCTGGGCTGACGCACCACCACCCGCTCCGACAGGAGAATTCCATGCGCACCCGAGCGAACGGCCGGGCCGTGCCCAAAACCCCCACCGCCGGCCTCACCCTGGGCCTCGTGCTGCTCACCGTGGCCACCGCCGGCGCCTGCACGGCCCCGCCGGATGCCCCGCACCGTACGGCCCCGGGCCACCACGCCCGGCACCCGGCGCGCGCGGCGGCGGACCTGGACGACCCGGCGAAGAAGGAGATCGCCATGCAGCTGGTCTCCAGTGCGGAGAACTCCTCGCTGGACTGGCGGGCCCAGTACGGGTACATCGAGGACATCGGTGACGGCCGGGGATACACCGGCGGCATCATCGGCTTCACGTCCGGAACGCACGACATGCTCGAACTCGTCGAGCTCTACACCCACCGCAAGCCGGACAACGTCCTGGCCGGGTACCTGCCCGCCCTGCGTGAAGTGGACGGCGGCGACTCGCACGACGGCCTGGACCCCGGCTACCCGGAGGCATGGAAGAAGGCCGCCCGGGACCCCGCGTTCCGCAAGGCCCAGGACGATGAGCGGGACAGGCTGTACTTCCGTCCCGCGGTCGAGCGGGGCAAGGCCGACGGCATCGGGGCACTGGGCCAGTTCGCGTACTACGACGCGCTCGTGGTGCACGGCGACGGCGACGACCGGACCGGCTTCCCCGCCATCCGCAAGCGGGCGCTGGCGAAGGCCGAGCCGCCGTCCCGGGGCGGCGACGAGAAGACCTACCTCAACGCCTTCCTCGACGCCCGGGTGTGGGCGATGCGGCAGGAGGAGGCCCACCAAGACACCAGCCGGATCGACACCGCGCAGCGGGTGTTCCTCAAGGACGGCAACCTCGATCTGCACACCCCGCTCAACTGGAAGGTCTACGGGGAGCGTTACCACCTCGGCTGACCTCTTGGGCCGCGCCGGCACCGCCGGACCGTAGCCCGCACAGCGCCCGACGGCCCGTAGGGAAGCGCCGGATGCCGCTCCCCTACGGGCCGTCGGGCCGCCCGGCGTCAGTGGACGGGCGCCGCCGCGGGCTCCCCGGCGTCGTCCGTGGGGACGGCGGTGGGCGGCGATGCGGGCTCCGGGTTGCCGTGCCCGGCCGCTGCCGGATCGCCCGTCGTGGTCCCGTCCGCCGCGTCCCTGTCCGCCGCGTCCCCGTCCGCGGCATCCCCGTCCGCCGTCTTCCGGCCGAAGTGGTTGAAGGCGAGGTTGAGGGCGATGGCGACCAGACAGCCGGTGCTGATGCCGGAGTCCAGGACGACCAGCAGGTCCTTGGGGAGGCTGTGGTAGAAGTCCGGGGCGGCGATCGGGATCAGGCCGATACCGACGGCCGCCGCGACGATCAGGGCGTTGTCCCCCTTCTCCATCGCGGCGGAGGCCAGCGTCTGGATGCCGCTGGCGGCCACCGAGCCGAAGAGCACGATGCCGGCGCCACCGAGGACCGGCAGCGGGACCAGCGAGATGACCGAGGCGGCCACCGGGCACAGGCCGAGCACGATCAGGATCAGACCGCCGGTCGCCACCACGAAGCGGCTGCGCACCTTGGTCATCGCGACCAGGCCGATGTTCTGGGCGAAGGCGCTGTTGGCGAAGCCGTTGAACAGCGGGCTGAGCGCGGTGCCGAGGGTGTCGGCGCGCAGTCCGCCCTCGATGGTGCGCTCGTCCGCCGGGCGGCCGACGATCCGGCCGAGGGCGAGCATGTCGGCCGTCGACTCGGTCATACAGACCAGCATCACGATGCACATACTGACGATCGCCGCGATGTCGAACTGCGGGGCACCGAAGTGGAACGGCGTCGGGAAGCCGACCAGCGACGCCTCCGAGATCGCCGAGAAGTTGGTGATGCCGACGGGTATCGCGATCAGGGTGCCGGCGATCAGCCCGAGCAGGATCGCGATCTGCTGGAGGAAGCCGCGCAGCACCCGGCGCAGCACCAGCACGATCAGGAACGTCAGCGCGGCCATCCCGATGTTCGTCAGCGAACCGTAGTCCGGGGCCCGGTCGTTGCCGCCCTGGGACCAGTTGAACGCCACCGGCAGCAGCGAGACGCCGATCAGGGTGATGACGGTGCCGGTGACCACCGGCGGGAAGAACCGTACGAGCCTGGAGAAGTAGGGCGCGACGAGGAATCCCAGCACCCCGGCGACGATCACCGCGCCGAAGATGATGGGGAGGGCGTTCTCGGGGCTCTGCGCCTTGCCGATGGCGACCATCGGCGTGACACCGGCGAACGAGACACCGTTGACGAACGGGAGCTTGGCGCCGACCTTCCAGAAGCCCAGGGTCTGGAGGAGGGTGGCGATACCCGCGGTGAAGAGGCTGGCGCCCATCAGGAAGGCGGTCTCGGTGGCACTCAGCCCGCAGGCCGGACCCACGATCATCGGCGGGGCCACCACACCCGCGTACATGGCGGCCACGTGCTGGAGGCCACTGGTGAACATCTTGAAGGGCGGGAGGGTCTCATCGACCGGATGCTTCCGGTCCCCCTCCGACTGCTGCCCGGTCATTGCGGCCACTGCGGGCCTCCTTCGATTTCTGCGTCGCCGGGGCCGGCGAGGCGAGGCTGTCACGGAGGGCGTGCGATGTGGTGCGTACTGCGGGAAGTCGCCTGGTGAGCGTGGTGCGGCCGGGCGCGCTTGTGGCGCGTGGACGGTGGTGGCCGGGCCAACCGGCCCCGGAGATACGGGAGTTCCCATACCTCCGGGGTCCGGCGCTTGTGGATCCCGCTCGGATCCACAAGCCCGGCCGGGAGCCGTCCCTCCCGGCCGAGTCAGGGGTGTGCGCCGGTCGCGTGACCGCGCCAAGGGGGTCAGCCCTCGGCGGCGATACGGGCCAGACGCTGGGCCTCCGCCCGCGCGGTGCGGGCGATGGCGTCCTCGTCGACGTTGCTGAGGTGGTTGTCCTCGACGACCGGCCGGCCGCCGACGAGGGAGAGGGTGACCGGCGCGGCGGCTCCGAAGACCAGCGCGGTGACCGGGTCGGCGATCGAGGAGTGCCCGAGACCGTCCAGCTTCCACAGCACGAGGTCGGCGAGCTTGCCGGCCTCCAGCGAGCCGATCTCGGCGGTCCGGCCGAGGACCTGCGCACCGCCGTAGGTGCCGAGCCGCAGCGCCTTGCGGGCGTTGAGGGCGGCCTCCCGGTGGGCGCCGAGACGGTTGATGAGCAGGGCGTTGCGCAACTCGGTGTGGAGTTCGCCGGACTCGTTGGAGGCGGTGCCGTCGACGCCGAGGCCGACCGGGACGCCGGCCGCGAGCAGGTCGGGGACCCGGGCGATGCCGGCCGCGAGGCGGGCGTTGGAGGACGGGCAGTGCGCGACGCCGGTGCCGGTGCGGGCGAAGGCGGCGATGTCGGAGTCGTTCATGTGGACGCAGTGCGCCATCCACACGTCGTCACCGAGCCAGCCGGTCGACTCGAAGTAGTCGGTCGGGCCCATGCCGAACAGCTCGTGGCAGAACTTCTCCTCCTCCACGGTCTCCGAGCCGTGGGTGTGCATCCGTACGCCCTTACGGCGGGCCAACTCGGCGCCCTGCCGCATGAGTTCGGTGGAGACGGAGAACGGCGAGCAGGGCGCGGCGGCGATCTGCACCATCGAGCCGAAGGAGGCGTCGTGGTGGGTGTCGATGGCCTCCTCGGTCGCCAGCAGGGCGCCCTCGGTGGTCTCGACGGCGAAGTCCGGGGGCAGCCCGCCGTCCTTCTCGCTGCGGTCCATGGAGCCGCGGGCCAGGGTGATCCGGGCACCGATCTCCGCGGCCGCCGCGAGCTCCGCGCCGACCAGGTCGCCGGAGCCCCGGGGGAAGACGTAGTGGTGGTCGGAGGCGGTGGTGACGCCGCCCTTGACCATCATGCCGAGCGAGCCCTGGGTGGCCGCGGCGAGCATCGGGGCGTCGATACGGGCCCAGGTCGGGTAGAGCGCGACCAGCCAGTTGAACAGGTTGTGGTCGGTGGCCAGGCCACGGGTGAGCCACTGGTAGAAGTGGTGATGGGTGTTGATCAGGCCGGGGGTGACGAGGTGTCCGGTGCCGTCGATCCGCCGGACGACGTTCTCCAGTCCCTCGGGGGCCCGGCCGGCGCCCACCGACTCGATGACCTGGCCGGCGACGACCACATGGCCGGTGGCGTACTCGGTGTCATGGGCGTCGACGGTCGCGATGGCGCAGTTCTCGATGACGAGGCGCTGCGTCACCGGGCTGTCAGGGGATGCCGGTGCAGCCATGGTGCGGTTCCTTCTTTCGGTACTGGCGGTGGGCACGGCATGGCCCTAGGGGATTTGAGTGCCGGAGCCGGACGAGGCGGCTGACAGGACCGCTGCCCGTGGGCTGCTCCGGGTGCCGAGATGGTGGAAGAACAGATTGAGCACGACCGCGGTCAGGGCTCCGGCGCTGATCCCGGAGCCGAGCACGGTCCGTGCCCAGGCGGGGAAGTCGGCGTAGAAGGTGGGCGCGGCGAGCGGGATGATGCCCGCACCGAGGGAGACGGCCACCAGGATGATGTTGGAGCTGTCGTCGAGACCGGCCTCGGAGAGCGTACGGATGCCGCTGACCGCGATCGATCCGAACAGGACGATACCCGCGCCACCGAGCACCGGCATCGGCACCAGCGAGACCACCGCGCCCAGCACGGGGAACGCGCCCAGCACGAGCAGCGTGCCGCCGGCCAGCGCGACGACATACCGGCTGCGCACGCGGGTCAGCGAGACCACCCCGACGTTCTGGGCGAAGGCGCTGGTCGGGAAGCCGCCGAAGACGGGGCCGAGCAGGGTGGCGAGGCCGTCGGTGCGCAGTCCGCGGGTGAGGGTGGCGGCGGTGGCCGGGCGGTCGCAGATCTCGCCGAGGGCCAGCATGCCGGCCGAGGGCCCGGCGATGAGCAGGCTCGCGGCGATCAGCCGGGTGCGGCCCGCGGTGTCCAGGCCGACGGCCTGGCCGATGATGAGCGGAGGGGTGACGACACCGGCGTACATGGCCGCGATGTGCTGGAGCGCGGCCGGGACGAGCCGCCGGACCGCCGGCTTCTCGTCCACCGGATGGACCGGGGACGTGGGGTGGTGCGGGTCGTGCGAGTGCTGTGCCATGGGTCGTTCCCCTCAGGATATGCGTTCCCCTCCCCGCTGCGGGGTGGGGAAGGGAACGCACGGCACGGCGTTGCGTCGGAGCGCTCAGAGGTTCGTCAGATCCACCGGGATCTTGGGCTCGACACCGTCGCGCAGAACAGTGGCTTCGATCAGGCCGTACGGGCGGTCCGCCGCGTAGTAGACGGCACCTTCGTCGGTATCGTTCTTGAGCCCGAACGGCTCCAGGTCCACCAGGAAGTGATGCTTGTTCGGGAGCGAGAAGCGGATCTCGTCGATCTCGGAACGGTGATTGATGACGCGCGACCCCATTTGGTACAGGGTCTGCTGAAGCGAGAGGCTGTAGGTCTCCGCGAAGGCCTCCAGCATGTGCTTCTTGACCTGCTCGTACGAACGCTCCCAGTTCGGCATCCGCTGCTCGTCGTCGGTCCAGTTGAACCGCCAGCGGCCGGACACCTCGGTGGCGAGAATGCGGTCGTAGGCCTCCTTGAGCGTCGTGTACTTGTCCTTGATGTAGCCCCAGAACTCCGAGTTGGTGGAGTTCATCACCACGAGGTCCTTCAGCCCGGAGATGACCTGCCACTGCTCACCGTCGTAGGTGATCTCGGTCAGGCGGGTCTCCTGGCCCTTGCGGACGAAGGAGTGCCGGACCTCGTCGGCGCCGATGAAACGGGAGTTGGCGTCCGAGCTGGCAATCCGTTCCCAGGCGTACTCCTCGATCCGGATGCGGGCCCGGTGGATCGGCTCCTGGCTGGTGACGAAGTGCCGGGCCAGGTGGATGCCGAACTGCTCGGCCGACTCGATCCCGTACTCCTTGGCGAAGGCGTACACGGTGTTCTTGGTCGTGTCCGTCGGCAGGCAGTGGGCGTTGGAGCCGGAGAGGTGGACCTCTTCCAGGTCGCCGGAGAGCGACACGGAGACGTTCAGGTCCTTGATGTGGTGGGTGTCGCCGTCGCGGGTGATCTTGACGACGCGGTTTTCCGCTTTGCCGTACTGGTTCTGGCCGAGCATCACCGGGCGGGCCGGGCGGGAATGGGCAGTCATGTCGGTGCTAGCTCCCTCGGTATACGGAGTAGCCGAACGGGTTGAGCAGCAGCGGTACGTGATAGTGCTCGCCCGGCTGGACGGCAAAGGTGATTGCCACCTCCGGGAAGAACGCTCCGCTGTCCCTTGCGCGGGGGGCGTCCTGCTGTTCCTCGGCTTGCTGGTGTGCCTTGCGGGGTGAAGCGAAGTACTCCTCGACGGCGAAGTCGAGGCGCACATGGGTGGCGCCGGCCGGCAGGTCCGGCAGGTCCTTGCAGCGTCCGTCCGCGTCGGTGGTGGACGCGCCGTGGGCGGTCCAGGCGCCGTCGCTGCCGGAGCGCACCGAGAGCGTGAGGGCGACGCCCTCCGCGGGGCGGCCCACGCTGGTGTCCAGGATGTGGGTGGACACCGACGTCGGTGCGGCCGTCGCGCTGCTCATGCTGCGTCTCCTTCTGCGTGCTCCGCGATACGGGTCAGACGAATGCGGTTGATCTTGCCGAGTTCGGTACGAACGATCTCTCGTTCTTGTTCCGGCGTGTTGTCGATCCGGTGACGGACCGCGTCCCGCATCTGCTCTCCGGTGCGGCCGGAGGCACAGATCAGGAAGACATGCCCGAACTTCTCCTGGTAGGCCAGGTTGAGTTCGAGCAGCTCCGCCTTGAGCGCGTCGGAGGCGCCCGCCATACCGCTCTGCTCGCGGTGGGAGGTCGGGTCGCCCGGCTTCGGCCGGCCGATGGGCGGGTGCCCGGCCATCGCCTCGGCCAGATCCGCCGCGGTCAGATCGGCCATGGCGGCGTCGTTCGCGGCGAACAGGGCGTCGGTGGTGGCGTAGGGGCGCCGGGCGAGGAGCCGCTCGCCCCATGCCCGGCTCGCGCACACCTCGTGCAGTGCGGCGCGTGCCGTGGCGTCGGCCGCGGTGTTGAAGCGGGTGAGCCCCGCGGGGGGCACGGGGGTGTCCCCCGTCGAGTGCGGTGAACTCGAAGACACGGGAAGCCTCCGTGGCCTGGTGGTGCTGGTCAGCTCTTCTTGGCTGGAAACAGCTAAGACCCCCGGCAACATCACGTCAACACTTTGTTGAAAACTCGGCGACACAAAAGCCGCCGTCCGGTGCTGCGGGACGGCGGCTGCGGCGGCCGGCGGGGCCGTGACCGGCCGCCCTCAGTCGGCGTCCTTCGCGGCATTCTCCCTGTTCAGGTAGTTGTACACGGTGAAGCGACTCACCCCGAGCGCACTGGCGACCGTCTCCACGCCGTGCCGGACCGAGAAGGCGCCGCGGGACTCCAGAATCCGCACGACCGACTGCTTGGTCTTACGGTCCAGCTCCGCCAGCGGCACCCCGTGCCGGCGCTGGAGCTCGGCAAGGATGTGGTCGAGCGAGTCCGACAGATGCGGCAGCCGTACGGCCACCCGGTCCTGGCCCTCCCAGGTCAGGACGACATCGTCACCCTCGGCCAGGTCCGGCTCGACCATCTGGCCACCCATCGCGTCGACCAGCGGCTTGACCGCCTGGACGAAGGGGTGGTCGGCGGGATCCGTCATGTCGCGCCCCCCTCGCCCCGCCCGGCCTCGCCGATGACATTGACCTGAAGGGAGACCCGGGTGGCGCCCGCTTGCAGGGATTCCCGCAGCAGCGCGGCCACCGCGCCGAGCACCTGATCGGCGTCGCCCTCGGCCGTATTGCCGAACGGACCGACATCCACGGCATCCAGCTCGGCGCCCGTGACGATGTCCCGCGCCACCACCGCATGCGCCGGCGCCTCGTCCAGGTCGAACGGCTCCGTTGTGAACTCCACTCTCAATCGCACGCCGCTCAACCTACGCGCGGTTCGGCCCGGCCACCAGAAATTGCCCCGGGGCCCCCTTGACAGCCTCCGAGCCCGGCAGGCAGTGTTCCATTAAGCAGAAAAACAGTTCCACTATCCGGAAGGGCGCCGCCGTTATGGGTTTCCCGGACACGCGCTTCAACGTCAATCTGTCGATCCTGTTCACCGAGCTTCCGCTGCTGGAGCGGCCGGCGGCCGCGCGGGCCGCGGGCTTCACCGCCGTGGAGCTGTGGTGGCCGTGGGTGGATGCCCCGGTGCCGGAGCAGGCGGAGCTGGACGCACTGCGCGACGCGCTCAACGACGCGGGGACCCGGCTGGTGGGGCTGAACTTCTACGCCGGACAGCTGCCGGGCCCGGACCGCGGCGCGCTGTCCGTCCCCGGCGACGAGTCGGCGAAGTTCCGGGCGAATGTGCCGGTGGCGGTGGAGTTCGCCCGCTCACTGGGCTGCACGGCGTTCAACGCCCTGTACGGCAACCGCGTCGAGGGGGTGGACCCGGCCGAGCAGGACCGGCTGGCGCTGGAGAACCTCACGTACGCCGCGCGGGCCGTGGCGGAGGTGAACGGGACGCTGCTGATCGAGGCGCTCAACGCACCCGAGTCGCCGAAGTGCCCGATCGTCTCGGCGCCGAAGGCGATCGAGGTCGTGGACGCGGTGAACGCGGCGACGGGCCTGGACAACGCCCGCTTCCTGATGGACCTCTACCACCTGTCGATGAACGGCGAGGACCTGGTCGAGGTCATCGACCGCTGCACCGCCAAGACCGCGCATGTGCAGATCGCCGACAACCCCGGCCGCGGCGCGCCCGGCACCGGTGACCTCGACCTCGCCGGCCTGCTCGACCGCCTCGTCAAGGCCGGTTACGACGGCTGGGTCGGCCTGGAGTACAAGCCCGGCGACCGCCCGAGCGCCGAGACCTTCGGCTGGCTCCCGGCCGACCGCCGCGCGGCGCACTCCTGACACCTCGTAAGCGCTTCGAAAGAGACACT
>NZ_JBYISA010000027.1:0-96227 GCF_057708345.1 Streptomyces sp. bgisy130 | reverse complement strand
TCTACGGACGCACGCCCCCACTCACCGGCCCCGGAGGTCCGTCACCGCACCCACAAACCACCCGGCCCGCCGCAGGCGCAACGGCGAGCAACAACCACGGCGGGAAAGCCGAAAACGTGGGGAAAAAGGGGCTAGGCCCGCGTCCGCCCGCCGTACTGCACCGCCAGCACCACGAGCCCCGCCGCCAGCCAGACCCCGCCCACGAGCTGTGCGGTGGCGGACGCCTCGACGACCACCGCGATCACCACCGCCAGCCCCAGCAGCGGCACCAGCGCATGCCACAGCACGCTCGGCGCCCCGGCCCCGTCCCCGGCCCCGTCCCCGGGCGCCCCGCTTCGCCCCGGCCGGCGGTCTCCCCGCCGTCCCCGGATCCAGAACCAGCCAAGCACCGAGGCGTGCAGCAGGCCGAACGCCGTGAGCGCGCCCACGTTCACGATCGACGACAGCTGGTCGAGCCCGTCGTCCCTGCGGGCCGCGCCCACCGCCGCCACCAGCGTCACCAGGGCCGCCCCCAGCAGTGCCCGGCGCGGTGCCCCGCTGGCCGAGTCCACCTTCGACATCACCCCCGGCAGCCGCCGGTCCCGGGCCATCGCGAACAGCAGCCGGCCGGCCGCGGCCTGCCCCGCCAGCGCCGCGAACGCCGCGCCGACCGCCTTGCTCACCGCCACCAGATCGCGCAGCCACCCGCCCACCGCCGCGTCGACCGTGGCGTAGAACGCCGTGCCCTGCTCCGCGGGCCGGGCCGCCAGATCCGCCGCGCTCACCGGCATCAGCAGCGCCGCCAGATACGTCTGCACCGCGAACAGCACCCCGGCCACCACCAGGCAGCTGAGCAGCGCCCGCGCCACCCGGTCCGGCCCGCCCCCGGCCTCCTCCGCGAACGAGGCGATCGCGTCGAAGCCCAGATAGGACAGCACCGCCACCGACACCGCGGACAGCACCGCCCCCACCGAGAAACCGCCCTCCCCGGTCAGCGGCGCGGCCCACCCGCGCTGCGCCCCGTGCGCCACCAGCACGACGACCGCCGACACCACGAACACCGCGAGCACCACGATCTCCATCGCCAGCACCGCGAAGCCGACCCGGGCCGCGGTCCGTACGCCCGCCAGATTCAGCAGCGTCGTCACCACCACCGCCAGCGCCGTCCACACCCACGGGTGCACGGCCGGCACCAGCGCATGCAGCGCGATCCCGGAGAACAGATACGCCACGGCCGGAATCAGCAGGTAGTCCAGCATCGCCATCCATCCGGCGACGAACCCCGCACCCTCGCCCAGCCCCGCCCGCGCATACGCGTAGACCGACCCGGCCCGCGGGGCCACCCGCACCATTTGGGCGTACGAGGAGGCGGTGCAGGCCATCGCGACGGTCGCGACCAGGTAGACGGCGGTGATCGCACCGTGCGACCTGGCCTGGAGCGTGCCGAAGATGCCGACCGGCGCCATCGGGGCGATGAACAGCAGGCCGTAGACGAGCAAATCCCGGAAGGTCAGCGTCCGCCGCAGCGCCCCGGGAGCGCCGGAGTCCGCGCCCCCGCCGGTGGCGCCGTCCTCCCCGCCGTCCTCCGCCCCCTCCGCCTCACTGCCGCTGGTGCCCGGCATCCGTGCCTCCTCGCTGCGTGCCGCCCTCAGTCTGGGCCAGCGGCCGATCTTCGGGGCGAGGGCCACGCCCTTACGATGGGACGCATGACTTCCTCGCCCAGCCCGACTCCCGCCACCACCCCGGGCGAAGCCGCTTCGCGCCGCAGGGTCCTGCTCGCCGCCCCGCGTGGCTACTGCGCGGGCGTGGACCGCGCCGTCATCGCCGTCGAGAAGGCCCTTGAGCAGTACGGCGCGCCCGTCTACGTTCGCCACGAGATCGTGCACAACAAGTACGTCGTGAAGACCCTGGAGAAGAAGGGCGCCATCTTCGTCGAGGAGACGGAAGAGGTACCCGAGGGCAACATCGTCATCTTCTCGGCACACGGCGTCGCCCCGGTCGTCCACGAAGAGGCCAAGCGCGGCAAGCTCGCCACCATCGACGCGACCTGCCCGCTGGTCACCAAGGTCCACAAGGAAGCGGTCCGCTACGCCAAGGAGGACTACGACATCCTCCTGATCGGCCACGAGGGCCACGAAGAGGTCATCGGCACCAGCGGTGAGGCGCCCGAGCACATCACCCTCGTCGACGGCCCGAAGGACGTCGAGAATGTCGAGGTCCGCGACCCGGACAAGGTCGTCTGGCTCTCCCAGACCACCCTCTCGGTCGACGAGACCATGGAGACGGTGGATGCCCTCAAGGGCCGCTACCCCAACCTCCTCTCGCCGCCCAGCGACGACATCTGCTACGCCACCCAGAACCGTCAGACCGCGGTGAAGCAGATGGGCGCCGAGGCCGATCTGGTCATCGTCGTCGGCTCCAAGAACTCCTCGAACTCCGTGCGCCTCGTCGAGGTGGCGCTGGGCGCCGGCGCCCGCGACGCCCATCTGGTCGACTACGCCGAGGAGATCGACGAGTCCTGGCTGGAGGGTGTCGGCACGGTCGGCGTCACCTCCGGCGCCTCCGTCCCCGAGATCCTCGTGGACGGCGTCCTGGAGTGGCTCGCCGCACGCGGCTACGAGGACGTCTCGACCCTCACGGCCGCCGAGGAGTCCATCCACTTCTCGCTGCCCAAGGAGCTCCGCCGGGACCTGCGCGCCGAGGCCAAGTCCGCCACCGAGGACTGAGCCTCCCGCCGGTTCGCCACCCGGGGGCCACGAGTCGTCGCATCCCGGGGGCGAGCCGCCCCGTCCGCGCCTAGCCTTTTCCCATGAGGGTCTTCGGTGTGGACATCGGCGGATCGGGCATCAAGGGTGCCCCGGTGGATCTGGCGCGCGGCGATCTCGCCGAGGAGCGCCACAAGGTACTGACCCCGCACCCGGCCACCCCGGAAGCGGTCGCGGACTGCGTCAAGGAGGTCGTGGACCACTTCGGGTGGACGGGGCCGGTCGGTGCGACCTTCCCCGGTGTGGTCGCCGACGGCACGACCCGTACGGCCGCCAACGTCGACCAGGGCTGGATCGGTCTCGACGCCGACGCCCTGCTCACCGGACGGCTGGGCGGCGAGTCCGCCGGCCGCCCGGTCACCCTGCTCAACGACGCGGACGCGGCCGGCCTGGCCGAGATGCGCTACGGCGCGGGCCGCGACCGCACGGGCACGGTCATCGTGCTCACCCTCGGCACCGGCATCGGCAGCGCGGTCTTCATCGACGGCCGCCTCGTGCCCAACACCGAGCTCGGCCATCTGGAGCTGCACGGCCATGACGCCGAGAAGCGCGCCTCCACCAAGGCCAAGGAGGACGAGGGGCTGAGCTGGCAGCACTGGGCCCACCGGGTCCAGAAGTACCTCGCCCATGTGGAGATGCTCTTCTCGCCCGAGCTGTTCGTGATCGGCGGCGGGGTGAGCCGCAAGGCGGAGAAGTTCGTGCCGCTGATCGAGGGCATCAGGGCCGAGATCGTGCCGGCTCAGCTTCAGAACAATGCGGGGATTGTGGGGGCCGCGATGGCTGCGCACGCCGCTCGGGCTGGCGAGCCACCTGCCGCGGACGGTTCCCGGGCCGCGGCCGCGGCCGGTCGGCAACCCGCGACGCCGGCCGGTTCCGCTGCCCGCGCGGTCCGCTCTGCGGTCGACTCACCGGTCGGCTGGCCCGACGCCGCGCGATGAGCAGCGCCCGCCGGACGAGCGCGAGCAGCGCGCAGACCAGTGTGCCCGCGTAGAGCCAGCCCGCGTTCAGCGCGAGGACGGTGAAGAGGCCCATCAGCAGCCCCTCGAACCCGTCCCCGCCGTGCTGGATCGGCAGCGCACCCAGCGCGAAGGCGATCGGCAGGGTGACCGGCGCACAGATCAGGTCGTACGGCCTGATCCACAGCGCCGCGCCGACGCCCACCAGCAGGTACCAGACGCCGTAGGGAGCCGGTGCGCCGCCGAACAGCAGCCGGTCCACGAAGGCGAACGCCAGCAGCGCCAGCGTCGCCAGCAGCCAGCAGCCGAGCCCGGTCAGCTTGGCGGCCGGCAGCCGGCGCCGCGGGACGTCCGGCGGACCGTCCGCCGGGCGCCGGGACCCGGCCCGGTAGACGGCGGAGGATTCCGCGCCCGCCGGTGGGGCCGGGGCGTGCCCGGGGGCCGGGGAGGCCGGGGAGGCTGGGGAGGCCGGGGAGGCCGCCGGACGGGCGGGCGCCCGGAGGGCCCCGGCCGGGGAAGGCCCGCGCGGCGGGGCATGCACGGCGGCCGTCGCGGAGGAGGCCGGTACGGACGCGAACCCGGAGGCCCGCATCGCGGAGAGAAAGGCGTCGTCGGGATCGGGGGTCACGGCCTCCGCGGGGCGCGGGAGCCGGGCGTCCTGGCCCGCGGGCGGCCGTCCGGACCGCGGCGGGCTGTGCTGGGGCGTGCGCGCTTCGTGTTGCTCCACCCGGCCACGGTAGGCCGCTAAGTGGTATTAACCGGTCGCGGGACACGCGCTTTCGCCGAGCTTGCGGCCGAGTTCGCTACGGGCCGGGGCGCGGGCCGGTCCTGGGGGCGGCCACCCCGCCCCCACCGCCCCGTAGACTGGTGGATCGGCCCTCCCGGGGCCGTGCCCACCCCACCACCTCGCTCGGAAGTCGAGTCGCCACGTGTCGCTCACGATCGGAATCGTCGGTCTGCCGAATGTCGGCAAGTCGACCATGTTCAATGCCCTGACCAAGAACGACGTGCTGGCGGCCAACTACCCGTTCGCCACCATCGAGCCGAACGTCGGTGTCGTCGGCGTCCCCGACCCCCGCCTGGCCAAGCTGGCCGAGATCTTCGCCTCCCAGAAGATCCTCCCGGCCACCGTCGACTTCGTCGACATCGCCGGCATCGTCCGCGGCGCCTCCGAGGGCGAGGGCCTGGGCAACAAGTTCCTCGCGAACATCCGCGAGTCCGATGCGATCTGCCAGGTCATCCGCGCCTTCAAGGACGAGAACGTCGTCCACGTCGACGGCAAGGTCTCGCCCAAGAACGACATCGAGACCATCAACACCGAGCTGATCCTCGCCGACCTCCAGACCATCGAGAAGGTGCTGCCGCGCCTGGTCAAGGAGTCCCGGATCAAGAAGGACGTGGCCCCGAAGGTCGCGGCGGTCGAGGCGGCCAAGGAGATCCTGGAGAAGGGCGACACCCTCTTCTCCCAGGGCATCGTCCAGGGCTCGGGCAAGGAGGAGCTCCTCCACGACCTCCACCTCCTCACCACCAAGCCCTTCCTCTACGTCTTCAACGTCGACGAGGACGAGCTGATCGACGAGGACTTCAAGAACGAACAGCGCGCCCTGGTCGCCCCCGCCGAGGCGATCTTCCTGAACGCCAAGCTGGAGGCCGACCTCGCCGAGCTCGACGAGGACGAGGCCCTGGAACTCCTCCAGTCCGTCGGCCAGGAAGAGCCCGGCCTCGCCACCCTCGCCCACGTCGGCTTCAACACCCTCGGCCTCCAGACCTACCTGACGGCCGGCCCCAAGGAAACCCGCGCCTGGACCATCAAGAAGGGCGCCACGGCCCCCGAGGCAGCCGGTGTCATCCACACCGACTTCCAGAAGGGCTTCATCAAGGCCGAGGTCATCTCCTTCACCGACCTGGTCGAAACCGGCTCGGTGGCCGAGGCCCGCGCGGCCGGCAAGGCCCGCATGGAGGGCAAGGAGTATGTGATGCAGGACGGGGATGTGGTGGAGTTCCGGTTCAATGTGTGAGCGGATGAAATAACACCACGTTGGGGACCTGGTAAAGATGCAGGTCAAATGGGGTCGGCTCCTCGGGGAGCCGACCCCATGCTGTTTCCCGTGCCGGGTTTCCTGATGGCCGGTCACTCACTTGGTCCGACTCGAGGAGGTCGCTAGTGGTACGTTATTCGGTACCGCTTGATGTAGGGAGTCAGCCAATGTCCATAACCGCGAGCGAAGCCCGCAAGGCTCTCTTTCCGCTGATCAAGAAGGTCAACGACGATCACGAGGCCATCGAGATCGTCTCCAAGCACGGCAACGCCGTGCTCGTCTCGGCCGAGGACTACGCCGCACTGCGCGAAGGCTCGTACCTGCTGCGCTCGCCTGCGAACGCAAGGCGGTTGCTCAAGGCGTACGAGAACGCCCTGGGCAACATCAACGTGTCCGAGCGCGAGCTGATCGATCCGGACGCAGTGGACCCTGCTGCAGGTGCTGCGTGAGGCTCGTCTTCGAAGACCAGGGCTGGGAGGATTACACGTCATGGCTCAAGAACGACCGCAAGATGCTCGCTCGGATTAACAAGCTCATCGAGGACGTCAAGCGTGACCCCTTCACAGGAATCGGTAAGCCCGAGCCCCTCAAATACCACTTGCCCGGAGCGTGGTCGAGGCGGATCGATGATGAGCACCGCCTCGTCTACCTGGTCACGGACAAGGAAATTGTGATCCTCGCAGCTCGCTATCACTACTAGACGCATCGCTCTCGACGGGGCACATCCTGTGTCGGACCTGCTCCTTCAGGTGATGTTGGCGGCAAGGGCTGCGGAGGTGGCGAGCTGCTGCGCGAAGTCGGCGACCGCCATCCTGTCCAGATGTGCGACCCCGTCACCGAGTCGGTCTTCCCAGTCGGGACGGAATTCATATGTCAGCAGATGCCCTTCCCGGTGAGTGGACAGTCTGACGTTGAGCAGGGTCTCCAGCCCAGGCGCCGGCAAGACCACAGGGGTCTGGAAGATCTTGCGCTCCGCGGCGCCGGGGGCGAACAGGCTCTGGCCGAGCAGCAGGGCCGGATCCACCAGCCGCCCGGCTTCCTCGCACCAGATGGTCACGTGCCCGCGGACCTCTCCGTCCGGTAGGGCCATCGGCTGCTGTTGCCAGCCCGGCAGATCGAGTGGGTCCTCTTCACCCCGTGCCACCTGCAACCTGGTCGGGAGCAGCCTGCATTCCAAGCCCATGGAGCGCAGCGCCGCGGCGAACGCCAGGGCGAGGAAGGCAGAGGAGGGCGCCGCCTGCCCGCCCAGGTGATAACTGGTGGCTCCGAGCAGGCCGTACACCAAGCGCGCATCCGGGGGAACGGCCCGGGTCAGGGCCACGGCGTCGCGCCAGGAGTATTCGGACATCCGGTGTGCACCGCTGCCGCCCGACGGTGGCAGCGGGACACGAGGAGGCCCATCCTCGCCCACCGTTTCGGAGGGTTCGCCATGGGAGCTCTGCTCGTGCAATTCCAGGAACTGGCGTGCGTTGATCGCGAGCGGTACATGGGCCTGTCCCGCCGCCTCGAACAGTTCCAGACTCTCGCGCATGAGAGCACGGCACAGGTCCGGATCTCCGTCCGGATGTCCCAGCGGATGCCGAGTCCAGGCGAGAACCGCGCGCCGATTGACGACATAGGCCAGTACGTCCGGCCCGGCTTCGGTGTGAGCTCTGAGGAGGGTCTCAGCCCGGTCGATCAATGACTCCGCGGCCTG
Source organism: Streptomyces sp. bgisy130 (assembly GCF_057708345.1). Lineage (NCBI taxonomy): Bacteria > Bacillati > Actinomycetota > Actinomycetes > Kitasatosporales > Streptomycetaceae > Streptomyces > Streptomyces sp. bgisy130. The sequence continues at coordinate 88,792 of NZ_JBYISA010000027.1, read as the reverse complement.
CAGGATCCAGACGTCAGTGGTCAGCTCGTGCTTCTGCCGGTTGAGGCTGCCGACCATCACAGCATGGGCCGCGTCCACCATGTGGTCCGCATGGTGGCGCATGATGTTGATGGCTACCCGCTCGGCGGGCTCGGGGACACGGGATCGTCCACCGCCCCCTCGTCGGCGTGTTCCACGATCTCGAGTGCTTCGCGCAACAGCGCCTCGCTGCGCACCAGGTCGCCGTGGATGTTCGAGATCGCTCCCGCGACGTTTGCCAGCAATGCCACGGTGTTGCCGTCCGCGTGGCCGCTGCCGATCACGTGATGCGTCACATGCACCGCATGCTCGATCAGTGCGGCTGCTTCGGTCCACCTGTGCTGCTTCTGGCAGTCCACCAACCGTTCCACCAGCTCGTACTGGAAGCGTCCTTGCATCATGTCGACGGTCTCGCCGTCCATCAGCGCGCGGACTACCTCTTGGACGATGCTATGGATTGCCAGCATGCCGTCGCGAGGATCGACCAGGGAGAACCTGCGCAGCTCCGCCACGGCACTGTAGACGCCCGACCCGGTCGGAAGGTCGAGCGTTGCGAGGTGAAGCGGAATGAAGTCCGGGGCGAGCAGGGCGCAGCGGGCGAGCAGGCCGGCGGCGAGATGCCGTCCCGAATTCTCGGGCGAGTGCAGCGACTGAGCGAGGACCTTCCCGACGCTGAGAGCCACCGCCGCCGTCAGCGTCGCACCCTCCCGGTAATCGAGCGGCACGAAGCCGGAGCCGTCGAGCAACCGGGCCCGGCAGTCGGCGAGTTCTGCTAGATAGACACCAACCGGGCATTGAGTCGCCGCGATGTAGCCGGTGGCCTGGGCGATGCCGAGCGGGATGCCCTCCACCGCGTCGACTAGTTCGGACACTTCGGTCTTGGAGACGTCCGGCAGTCGCTCCCTGGCCCAGGCGGTTGCCTCCTCAGTAGTCATCCGTTCCACGACCAGTCCGCCGTCAGCCGTGGCCCAGGCCGAGTCACGGGTGGTGATCAGTATGTGCGTGCCCTCGCAGGCTGGCAGCATCCTGCGCAGCAGCTCCCGGTTCGCGACGTTGTCGTAGACGAGCAGCAGTCGCGTGCCCAGCTGTGCGAAGAGGAGGTTGACCTGGGCGAGGACCTCCCCTTCCGTGGCCGACTCGGCTCCGTGCCGCTCCTCGGCGAGGATTCGCCGATAGGCGGCGAGTACCTCCTCCCGGGTGTCGGAGGGGATCCACCAGACAAATTCGTACTGGTCTCGGTAGCGGTGGGCATACAGGCTGGCGATGCTCGATTTGCCCATGCCCCCCCAGTCCGGACACGACCACGCGGACCTTCCCCGTGTCGCGGTCTCTTTCGAACCGCTCCCGCAGCGCACTCAGTTCCTGCTCCCTGCCGCGCACGCCCGCGGCCGAGGGGACCCCGCGGAACAGGGCGCGGCCTGGTCCCGACAGCTCGCCCGACTTCGCCCCAGGCACGGTCCGGTGTCCACGCAGGAGCCCCGGAAGCGCGTCCAGCCGAAGCGTACGTCGGGCGAGTCGACGGTCCGCAGACCACTCAAACATCTTCACGAACAACGCGTCGATGGTGCCGTCGACCTCGGCCGCTGCCATGGCGGCGGGGGACATCCGCAACAGCTCCAGCCGGGCCTGGTCGAGGACCTGTTCCCACGGGCCGATCCGGGTGTCGATCTCGAGCCGTCGCAGGAGAGCGTGGTCGTCGGCGGTGAGCGTGATCGAGGTTCGCAGGCCCGCGCACTTGGCCAGCCACCGGTCCGGTTCCGGAACGGTGCGGGTCAGTGCAGCCGCATCCCGCACGGCCTGCCCCGACGACGGGTGCACTGGAGCATCGGAAAGAAACCGCAACACCGCCGTACCTTCCGGATCGGCCTCTCCCCATCGACGGGCGAGCCGCATCAGCTCCGGGCCGGACCACGAGCCCGGCTCGATCCGAGTCTTGGCCTGGGCCGGCAAGAGCGGCTGCCCCTGTGCGTCTCGCACTTCGAAGTCGATGGCTTCGTCGGCGCCCTCAACCCGAAAGGCGTCGGCCTCCGGATACTGCCCCGGGGTGCGAATCAGTTGCAGAATGGCGCATGCTGTCTGGAACCCCATGCCCCGCGCTGTGTCAACTCCACCCACCTTTCCCCCCTCTGCCCTGAGCTGCCTCCAGGATGCAGGACCCCACTGACAGTCCTCCCCACGATCCTCGAACACCTGGGACTGATGTCGTGCGGTCGTGCAGAAGGCCATGCGGTTCTCGCCCCTGATGTGGCTGCCCAGCCTTCGAAGGAGGCAAGCGCGGTTGCCTGTACGCAAGCTGGTGTCGAGGTGTGTCTGAGCCCTGCCGTGCTGGGATGCCGCTCCCGTGTTGGACAGCGGCGGCATCTGCCCTACGACGGCTGCCGTCGGCCACGGATGAAATGCCGGGCAGCCAGGACGACGGCCGTCACCACGGCCACGGCCACCATCGCGAGCATCCAGTTGCCCCAGTAATCCAGCGGCAGCACCGAGGAGTTGGCCCTCGGTCCCGGGCGCAGCAGTACCGGCAGGGCGACCATGGTCAACGCGCCCGCGACCGTCAGGGCGCCACGGACCGGGCCGCGCACGCCATCGCGCATCCCTCCGCGCACACCACCGCGCACCACCACCATCCCCACCAGCAGCACCACCGGCGCGATCAACGCGTCGTGCAGCACTACCGCTCCGCCCAACCAGGCCAGCACGCCGGTCACTTCACGGACGTCCGTCAGCAAGGACGCCCCGACGCCCATGAGCGCCAGTCCGGTCACGCCCGCGAGGGCACGCAGGAGCTTCATGCCAGGACCTCCAGTCGGCCGACCCACTTGGTCTGGAGTACGCCGGGGCGGTTCGGGGCGATGAGGCGTGCCGGGTAGCCGTGGTCGGGGGCGAGTTCCGCGCCGTTCAGGCGTAGGGCGAGCAGGGTCAGGGGGTCGCGGGCGTGTTCATGGCCCATCTCTGACACCCGGTAGCCGCCGCGCAGTTGCAAGGACGTTACCCGGACCCGCGCGTGCGGTGGTGAGCCCGCCCGTTCCAGCAGGTCCGCGACCCGCACACCCGTCCAGTGCGCCGACTTGCTCCAGCCCTCCACACAGGCGATCGGCAGCTCCACCTCGTGCTGCGGCAGCGCGCGCAGCTCGTCCAGCGTCAGGGTGTAGCGCTGCGGACCGTCCACCACCAGGCGGTACTCCTCGTCGGCGATCCGGCCGACGCCGGCTGCGGCAGCCGTGCGGTTGACGGGCAAGGACTGCGGGCCCTGGTCCGGGTGGCGCGGTGCGAAGAGGGTGAAGTCCTTCAGCGGGGTGACGGACTGGCCCACGGTGGTCAGCGTGACGGCGCCGACCGCGGCGCCCACCGCGGCCAGCAGGGAGCGCCGGTCGGGTCCGTCCTCTACGGGCAGGGCGAGCGTCCCGGGCGACCGCCGGCTCCAATGTGCCCGGATCTCCGGGGCCTTGACCGCGAGGTGCAGCACCATCGCCCCGACGACCAGCCACCCCACGGCGTAGTGCACCGGCACGAACGAGAACGGCCACGGGTACCACTGGGCCGTGTTCAGCAGTCCCGTCGCCAGCTCGAAGACGGATCCTGCCACCAGCACGGCGATCGACAGCCGCTCCAGGGCGTGCCGGACCGACCGTAGTAGCGGCCGTTCGAACAGCCGTGGATACACGGTCCACAGTTTGGCCAGCAGCAAAGGGATCGCCGCGATGCCGGAGGCGACGTGCAGGCCCTGGGTGAGGCGGTATCCCCACGACGGGCGGCTGGGGATGCTGTTGGCCAGCCAGTCCGGCGGATGCTGCATGAGGTGGCTGATCAGTCCGGTGACGAAGCACACCGCGAACGCCGACCCCAGCCACCGGCCGATCGAGGTCGCCGTGCGGGCGTCATGGAGTCTGCCCTTGAACACCGGAGGAGAGAGACGGGATTTCATGTGTCTCAATTTCATGTGTCCCATCACAGCCGCCGTATGGGTGCTGTGGAATGCCTCGCCTCCTTACGGAACACGGACATCGGCTTGCTGTGCCCGGGCGGACACTCGGTGTGGCCTCACTGGACGACGGGGTGCGGAACCCGGTCCGGTTCTACGGGCGCTCACCAAGTGACGAACCGTCAGGACTGGCTGGGTGGCCGGATCCAGCCCAGTGCGCGCTCGACCGCCCGCTTCCAGTTCTCGTACTCCGACTGCCGCCGCTCGGGGTCCATGTCCGGCAGCCACTGGGCGGCCCGGTGCCAGTTGCGGCGCAGGACCTCCAGGTCGGGCCAGTAGCCGGCGGCGAGGCCGGCGGCGTACGCGGCGCCCAGGGAGACCGTCTCGACGGCCATGGGGCGCACCACGGGCACGTCGAGCACGTCGGCCAGGAACTGCATGAGGAGGTTGTCGGACGTCATGCCGCCGTCCACCTTGAGCACCTTCAGGGCGAGCGAGGAGTCGGCGTTCATGGCGTCGACCACCTCCCGGGTCTGCCAGCCGGTGGCCTCCAGCACGGCCCGCGCCAGGTGCTCCTTGGTGATGTACGAGGTGAGGCCGACGATCACGCCGCGGGCGTCGCTGCGCCAGTGTGGCGCGTACAGCCCGGAGAAGGCCGGGACGATGTAGCAGCCGCCGTTGTCCTCGACGCTGCGCGCGAGAGTCTCGATCTCGGGAGCGGTGCTGATCAGCCCCAGCCGGTCGCGGAACCACTGGACCAGCGCGCCGGTGACGGCAATCGGGCCTTCGAGGGCGTAGACCGCGGGCTGGTCCTCGATCTTGTAGGCGACGGTGGTGAGCAGTCCGTGCCGGGACCGTACGAGGTCGGTGCCGGTGTTGAGCAGCAGGAAGCTGCCGGTTCCGTAGGTGCACTTCGCCTCGCCGGGGGCGAAGCAGGTCTGGCCGAACAGCGCCGCCTGCTGGTCACCGAGTGCCGCGGTGATACGGACGCCCGGGAGGACGGAACGGGCGACTCCGTAGGTCTCGGCCGAGGAGTGGATCTCCGGGAGCATCGGGCGCGGGACCCCGAAGAACTCCAGCAGTTCCTCGTCCCAGTTGAGCGTGCTGATGTTCATGAGCATGGTGCGGCTGGCGTTGGTGACGTCGGTGAGGTGCAGACCGCCGGCCGGCCCGCCGGTGAGGTTCCAGATCAGCCAGCTCTCCATCGTGCCGAACAGCACCTCACCGTCCTCGGCGCGCTGCCGCAGCCCGTCGACATGGTCGAACAGCCAGCGGATCCGGGGGGCGGAGAAGTACGTGGACGGGGACAGGCCGCAGCGGCGGACGAAGAAGTCGTCCCCCGGCCGGCTGCTGAGCTCCTCGACCAGCGGGGCCGTACGGGTGTCCTGCCAGACGATCGCCCGGCCCAGCGGGGTGCCCGTACGCCGGTCCCACAGCACGGTGGTCTCGCGCTGGTTGGCGATCCCGATGGCGGCGACCTCATGGGTGCTGACCTCGGCGTGGGACAGCGCCTGCGGCACCACGCGCTGAAGCGTGTGCCAGATCTCGACGGCGTCGTGCTCGACCCACCCGGGCCGGGGGAAGTGCTGCTGGTGCTCCCGCTGGGCGACCGACACCAGCCGCCCCTGGTGGTCGAACAGGATGCATCGGGTGGAGGTGGTGCCCTGATCGATGGACATCACATACCGCTCAACCATGATCAGCCTCCCGTCGCGGGGCGTGCGGGCCTCGGGGTCTACCAGCGGGCGGCCCCCAGGTCTCTGGAGATCGCCTGGGCGGCGTGGCGCACCTGGCTGACAAGGGCCGGCAGCGGGACCCCTTTGGCGTCGCAGATCCGCTCGACCGTTCCCGAGGCGCCGATGGCGCCGACCACCAGGCCACCGTGGCCCCGTATCGGCGCGGCGATGCCGGCCTCGCCCATGGTCATCTCCTGTACTTCGGCGGCCCACCCGAGGTCCCGGACCTCGGTGAGCGCCCGGGTGAGGCGCTCCGGGGCGACCAGGGTGTGCCGGGTGCACGCCTCCAGCCCGGTCTCCACCGCCGGCTCCAGTGGCACGCTGCCGAAGGCCAGCAGCACCTTGCCGAGCGAGGAGGCGTGCAGGGGCAGCAGCGCGCCCACATCCAGGGTCTGGAGGGTGTCGTCGGGGCGGAAGACGTGGTGGACGATGAGCACCTTGCCCTCCAGGGGCGCGCCCAGACGGACCGCTTCCCCACTACGGGCGGCAAGGGCGTCGGCCCAGTTGATGGAGCGCGACCGCAGCTCGTTGACGTCGAGGTAGCTGGTGCCCAGGTGCAGCAGCGCGGCCCCGAGGTGGTACTTCCCGGTCGCCGCGTCCTGCTCGACGAAGTCGACGTTCTGGAGGGTGCGCAGAATGCCGTGGGTGGTGCCCTTCGCCAGACCGAGCGACGCGGCCACCTCACCGAGCCCGAGCCGACGGGGCCCACTGGCGAGCAGACGCAGGATCGCCGCCGCCCGTTCGATCGACTGGACCGGGCCGGCCATGAGGCAATGGTAGTCCCGCGGTCGGCAGCGGCCGGAAGGAAAGGACCCTCGGAATCCGGCGTTCGGTAATGCCGACCGCCGTTCATTGACCGCCTCCACCGTCCGCCATAGCGTCCCTCTCAGGCCCGGCGTCCAGCCGGCACCGGCCTCGGAGGTGGAGGCATGACGGCACAGCTTGACCTGGTGGTTCCGGAGGCGGACGGACACGTCTGTCCGCTGCCGCACATCCCCGAGGCCGTCTCGGTCGTACGCCGGAGGGTGCGTACGGTCCTGGCCGACTGGAACCTGGCCCCGGACGTCGCCGAGGACGCGCTCCTGGTGATCTCGGAGCTGATCACCAACGCGGTCGTGCACGCCCTGCCGCCGGCGGTGCTGCGGCTGTCACGGGCCGGGACCGGCGGGCGCGGCGCGCTGCGCGTAGAGGTGACCGACGCGGGGCCTGCGGCGGCGGACGGGCGGCCGGTCGTCGCCCCCTGCCCGGCCGAGCACGGCCGCGGGCTCGACATCGTCACCGCCCTGGCGGCCGAGTGCGGCACCCGGGTCCACCCGGGCGGCATCACCTGGTGGGCGGAGCTCCCCGCGGCCTGAACCGGCAGGCCCCGGCGCAGACACCAGCAGGCCACGGCAGACCCGGGCAGCCCCGGCAGACCCCGGCAGGAGTCGGCGGCCGTGCTCGCGCCGCCGCCCAATCCCCAGGTCAGGACGGCGCCCCCGACAGCACCTCCACCTTGCCGGTGTCCAGGGAGTAGTAGGCGCCGATCACGGCGAGGGTCCCCTTGCGTACGAGGGGGGCCAGGTCCTGGTTGGAGCGGAGGTTGGCGGCGGTCAGGGTGACCTGGGCGCGGGCCATGGTGTCGACCGGGTCGCTGCCGCCTTCCCGGACCGTCTGTTCGTAGGCCGGCCGCAGGGCGCGGGCGATGGCCTCCAGGTTGCCGGGCAGCGGCTTGCCGTCGCGGAGGGACTTGTACGACGCCTCGACGGCGCCGCAGCGCTGGTGGCCGAGGACCACGATGAGGGGGGTGCCGCTGGTCATCGGCCCGTACTCCACGGAACCCGTGACCACCGGCCCGACCGCCTCGCCGCCCGTGCGCATCACATAGAGGTCGCCCAGCCCGGTGTCGAAGAGCAGCTCCGGCGGCACCCGGGAGTCGATGCACGCGAGGACCGACCCGAAAGGCGTCTGTTTCTGGGCCACGAACTCGCGCCGGTCCGGATCCCGGTCGGGGTGCTGGAGGTCGCCGCTCACCCAGCGCTGGTTGCCCTCCATCAGGCGGGTGAAGGCCGCTTCCGGGGTGGTCGGCCGCGCGGTGGGCTGCATGGTGGGCCGCGCCTGCGGCGAGGCACCGGCTGCTGCCGGGGCGGTGCTCGTCGAGGAGCACCCCGTGAGTGCCGCCGTGGCGGCGAACAGTCCGCCGGCCAGCAGGGCTCTGCGGTCCGGCTGTCTCGCTCCGTCCATCGGTCGTTCCCCTCAGTCCGCTGAGACGTCTGCATACGTCCTGGTCAGGGGGCGATTGTTCCGGGCGGGGCGGGCGCCCGGCGGGAGGCGCAAGCGGGTGCGGCCCGCTGTGCCACCGACGGCCCACAGAACGGGCCCGGTCGGCGGCGGCCCGGCCCACCCGCTACGCCCTGTCGGTCTTCTCCCGCATGACCGTGTCCCTCGCGGAGGGCGGCGCCGGGCTCGGAACGGTCAGGGACCGGCGGACCGCGCTGCGAACGCTGCGGGAGACGGGCTTCGGCGAGGTGGTCGGGACACGGGAGGGGCCCGGCGACGTCCTGAACATTGCCTACGTGGCCCGGCAGAGGCGGTGAGCGGACGGCCGGCAAGGGGCCGGTGGCAAAAGGGGGTTGATCCATTCTGACCCGGATCGGGCGGCCGGGGCATCCTTTTTGCGGATGATCTTGTAGCCCATTTGCGGCCCTAGCGTGAGGGCATGACGAAGAGCGCGGGCGGGGATCTGGTGTGTGTGGCGGCCGACGGCGTGGAGCTCGCCGTGCGGGATCACGGCGGGGACGGCTCCGCGGTGCTGTTGCTGCACGGTGCGGGGCGGACGCTGGCGGACTGGGCGCGGGTCGCCCCGCTGCTGGCCGGGCGGCACCGGGTGTGGGCGATGGATCTGCGGGCGCACGGGCGGTCGGGGGACGGCGCGGTGCCGTGGACCTTCGAGGTGGCCGCCGACGATGTGACGGCGGTACTGACGGCGTGCGGGGCGAAGGACGCCGTGGTGGTGGGTCATTCACTGGGCGGCATGATCGCCGCGCGCTGCCTGGAGCGGGACGGCGGCGTGCCGGCGGCGGTGAATCTCGACGGCCACGGGATGGGGCGGCCGGAGCAGTACCTGGGACTGGACGCCGCGACGGTGCGGGAACGGCTCGGGGAGGCGCGGGAATTCGCCGAGGAGGCCGGCGGACGGCCCTTCCCTCCCGAGGCGTTGGACGCGGTCCTGGGTTATCAGACCGCGATGGCGGCGGAGTTGGGGATTCCGGCGGAGCTGATGGAGGCCGGCGTACGACGGTCCTTGGGGGAGACGGCGGACGGGCAGCTCTTCCTGCGGCCGGGGCGGCGGCAGGCGCGGGAGACGCAGGAGGCGATGGCGGGCATCGATCTGTTCGCGCTCTACCGGAGGGTGACCCGGCCGCTGCTGATCGCCCGTGCGCTACGTCCCAACCCGTCGGTGCCGGGCATGCCCCCGTGGTTCGACGCAATGATGGCGGCCTATGTACGGGGGCTGGCGCGCGACCTGGCCGAACTGGCGCGGACCCGGCCGCGGGTGACCGTCGCCGGAGTCGACGGGACGCACGCGATGCTGCTGGAACGGCCGGAGGAGGTCGCGGGGCTGGTGTCCGGCTTCGTCCGCGGGCTTCCCGGCAGGCCGTGAACCTCAGCGGGGGAAGAGCTGGAAGAGGGTGGCGGGACGGCCCCGGTAGCGTTCGCCGCCGTTGCGCAGCGTCTGCTCGATGAAGCTGCGGGCGTAGGCACGGGGGTCCTGGCCGGCGCCGCCCAGGCCCTTGATGTAGGTGCTGTGGGCCGCCAGCGAGTCGACCGCGCGGTCGATGCCGGGGCCGACCTCGGCGGCGTGCGTGGGGTACGGGGAGCCCGCCACGGCCACCCAGCGCACCCCGTTCCAGGGCGCCAGGCCCTGGGCGCCGGCGAGCTCGGGGAAGATCCAGCGGTTGCCGGCGTCGCCCGCCGCGTCCAGGACGGCGCGCCCCACCACCCGGTGGTCCGCGCTGTTCCACTGGACGCCGCCCCAGGTGTCGTGGTGGTTGAGGGTGACCAGGAGCTCCGGGCGGTGGCGGCGGATGGCCGCGGCCAGATCGCGGCGCAGCGCCGGGCCGGCCTCGATGACACCGTCGTGGTGGCGGTCGAGGAACTCGACGGTGTGGACGCCGACGAGCGCGGCGCCGGCCCGTTGCTCGGTCTCGCGGATCGCGGCGCACTCGGCGGGTGCGAGCCCGTCGATACCGGCCTCACCGCGGGTGACCAGGAGGTAGCTGACCTGACGGCCGCCGCCGGTCCATTCGGCGATGGCGGCCGCGGCGCCGTATTCGAGGTCGTCCGGGTGGGCGACGACGGCGAGCGCCCGCTGCCAGTCCCGGGGCATGGGGGAGAGGTGGGGTTCGGCGGGCATGGGGTCCCTTCCTTCCCGTCCGGATGCCGCGTTCCGCGTTCCTGGTGCGGCGTCTTCGTGCCGGGCCGTGCCGTGTCCGGTATGCCGTTTCGGACGTGTCCTTCGAACGTGGTCCCGTTTCGATCGTGACATGTATGGGTCGCGTCCACCCGGGTGGAAAGAACCAGTGGGGTGGCGCGGGGTGGGGATGCGGGGCCTGGTGGAGCCTGATCTCGCCTCATACACCTGCTGAGCTGGGATTCATCACATCAGGTGAACATCTGGCCCAAGGTTGCGGTCGGCAACACGCGGTTGCCACGCTGTTGCTGACTGTCAAGCTGTTGGGAGGGGCATGTGCCTTTCGGTGAGCAGCCCGCGTACCTCCGCGTCGCCGGCGACCTGCGCCAGAAGATCGTCGATGGGGTGCTGCCCCCGCACACCCGCCTTCCCTCCCAGGCGCGCATCCGCGAGGAGTACGGCGTCTCGGACACCGTCGCCCTGGAGGCGCGCAAGGTCCTGATGGCCGAGGGGCTGGTCGAGGGCCGCTCGGGGTCGGGGACCTATGTGCGCGAACAGCCCGTTCCGCGCCGTATCGCCCGCGTCGGCTTCCATTCCGCCGGTGGCTGTACGCCCTTCCGGCAGGAGCAGACGGACGAGCGGGTGCGCGGCACCTGGGAGTCCAGCAGCGAGCAGGAGGCGGCCGGTTCGGTGATCGCCGCCCGGCTGCGCATCCCGCACGGGGCCAAGGTGATGCGTACGCGCTATGTCTTCCGGGCGGAGGGCGAGCCGTCGATGCTCTCGACCTCGTGGGAGCCCCTGGAGGTGACCGGGCGGACGCCGGTGATGCTGCCGGAGGAGGGGCCGCTGGCGGGCCGCGGGGTGGTCGAGCGGATGGCGGCCATCGATGTGGTGGTGGACAACGTCGTCGAGGAGGTCGGTGCGCGGCCGTCGCTGGCGGAGGAGGCGATGACGCTGGGAGGGGTGCCGGGGCATGCGGTGCTGGTCGTCTCCCGGACGTATTTCGCGGGCGGCCGGCCGGTCGAGACGGCCGATGTCGTCACCCTCGCGGACCGCTATCGGGTCGCCTACCACCTGCCTGTGAAGTAGATGGTGTGGTGGTTCGGTGCCCTGTGTGTGTCGCCTAGACGCGTACAGCGCGCCTTTGGTTCTCAGGTTCGCGCCCCATTTCGCCCACTTTCTTGGCAAATACCGCCCGCAACCCGGTGTGGGATACCCCACAGACGTTCAACTGGGCGCGATTTTTGGCCGAGTGGGGGAAGTCGACCGTCCGATTCGCTCTTACGATGGCGAAGTTTGTGCACGGCACGGGGGAAGACCAGGAGACCAGCACGTGAGCTCGACGAAGACCCCGAGTGCGGAGCAGGGCGCGCACTCGAACTACCGTCGGTCCCTCGGGACCATCGCCCTGACCGCCACTGGTCTCGGGTCCATCATCGGTTCCGGCTGGCTCTTCGGAGCCGAGCGGGCCGCCGCCATCGCCGGCCCCGCCGCGATCCTCGCCTGGATCATCGGAGCGCTGGTCGCTCTGACGATCGCCCTCACCTACACCGAGCTCGGCTCGATGTTCCCCAAGGCCGGCGGCATGGTCCGCTACGGCCAGTACTCCCACGGCTCGCTCGCCGGCTACCTCGCGGCCTGGGCGAACTGGATCGCGATCGTCTCGGTCATCCCGGGTGAGGCCACCGCCTCCGTCCAGTACATGAGTTCCTGGGACTTCGGCTGGGCGCAGGCGCTGTACGACGGCAAGGAGCTGACCGGCACCGGTGTCGGGCTCGCCAGCGTGCTGCTGATCTTCTACTTCTTCCTCAACTGGTTCGCGATCTCGCTGTTCGCGAAGACCAACACCGCGATCACGGTCTTCAAGGTCGTCGTCCCGGCCATGACCGCGGGCGCGCTGATGCTGGCGCACTTCGACACCGGCAACATCGTTCACCACGGCGGCTTCACGCCCAACGGCTGGAGCTCGGTCTTCACCGCGGTGGCCGTCTCCGGCATCGTCTGGGCCTACAACGGCTTCCAGTCCCCGCTGAACCTCGCCGCCGAGGCCCGTAACCCCGGCAAGTCGCTGCCCAAGGCCGTCATCTGGTCGATCGTGATCGCGCTGGTCATCTATGTCGCGCTCCAGGTCGCGTTCCTGATGGCGGTGCCCGGCGACAAGCTGGCCGCCGGCGGCGGCTGGGCCGGTCTCGGCTTCAACTCGCCGCTCGCCGACCTCGCCATCGCCTGGGGCCTGAACTGGCTGGCGCTGCTGCTGTACGCGGACGCCTTTGTCTCGCCGTCCGGCACCGGCATGATCTACGCGGCCACCACCTCCCGCATGATCCACGGTGTGCAGGAGAACGGCCATCTGCCGGGCATCTTCGGCAAGGTGGACAAGAAGACCGGTGTGCCGCGCCCGGCGCTGCTGCTCAACCTCGTGATCGCCTTCCTGTTCCTCGCCGTCTTCCGCGGCTGGGGCTCGCTCGCCGAGATCGTCTCGGTGGCCACGGTCATCTCGTACATCACCGGCCCGGTCGCGGTGATGTCGCTGCGCCGCGTCTCGCCGGACCTCAAGCGCCCGGTGCAGCTGAAGGCGATGCCGGTGATCGCGCCGATCGCGATGATCTTCGGCTCGCTGGTCCTGTACTGGGGCCGCTGGCCGCTCACCGGCAAGGTCATCCTGATCATGGCCGTCGGACTCCCGGTCTGGGCCTGGTACGAGATCGGCAAGCCGCTGACCCAGGGCCGCAAGCCGTGGGCCGCGCTGCGCCCGCATCTGAAGGCCGGTGCCTGGATGGTGGCGTATCTGCTGGTCATGGCCGCGGTCTCGTACATGGGCGGCAAGGAGTTCGGCGGTAAGGGCTATCTGCCCGAGGGCTGGGACCTCGCCCTGGTCGCCCTGATCGGACTGGCCTTCTACTACTGGGGCGTGCGCAGTTCCTGGCGCAACCCGACGCTGGTGCAGGCCGAGGCCGAGATCCGCGCGGCGGAAGAGGCCGAAGCGGCCGAGGAGACCGAAGGGGACAAGGTCTCCGTCGGGGCCTGAGCCCCGCTCCCGCGCCGTCGGCGCCGATACACACGCCCGAGCCCCTCGGGCCCCACCGGCCACTCGCAGGCCGCTTCCGGTTCGCCGGGGCCCGCGGGTGGCCGGTTCGGTACCTCTTTGTGTAAATCCATATCCGCTGAGTGAAGGTCGGGCGTACGCTCGGGCATATGCGGATTGCGATTTCGGCATCAGCAGACCAGGAGCGCGTGACGGCGCGCTATCCGGCGGACGGAGGGGCGCAATGACTGAGGGTGGAGCCGTGCTCCCCTGGCTCGTCATCCGCCAGGACGAAGGGGGCAACCGCTATCGCGTGGGCCGGTATGCCACCCGAGCGGAGGCGGAGCGGGTGGCCGACCGGTTGGAGACGCGCGGCCGCCAGCAGCTCTACGTGGTCGAGAAGGCCGACCGCGCGGCGACCTGAGCGGCGACGGGCGGGAAGCGGGACCAGGGCGGGGGACGTAGGCTGCCGCGCATGACGACCGTGCGCGTAGTGGTGGGCGGAGCGGTGTGCGAGCGCGGGCGGCTGCTGGCCGCACGGCGCAGCGCACCGCCCGCGCTGGCCGGCCGCTGGGAGCTGCCCGGCGGCAAGGTGGAGGACGACGAGACACCCGAGCAGGCGCTGGAGCGGGAGCTGCGCGAGGAGCTGGGTGTCGAGGCCGCGGCCCTGGAGCGGATTCCGGGCGAGTGGATACTGCGACCCGGCTATGTCCTTCAGGTGTGGACGGCCCGTCTGCTGTCCGGGGAGCCGCGGCCGCTCCAGGACCATGACGAACTGCGCTGGCTGCTGCCCGGCGAGGAGAACCAGGTCGACTGGCTGGACCAGGACCGCCCGGCGGTCGCCGAGGCGATGCGCCGGCTGGCGACCCCGGCCGGGGCGACGGGCGTACGGCGGTAACGAGCCGCAGCCGGCCCCGCCCTGCCCGCCTCTGCCTGCGCTCTGCCCATCCCTTCCTGCGCCCTGCCCGGCCCCTGTTCGCGTCCTGCCCGCGTACACCCGGCCCGCCGGCATCCGGCCTCGCCCGCCACTCGGAGTACCAGCCCCGCAATATGTTTCATTTGTGCCACAGTGCACCGCCCTAGGCGATATGCGGGGCGGGATACCGGGTATGTCCAGATTGACCCCATCGACGCACACAAGACGACGGGGATGCCATCGGGCTGGGATGTGATCGGCGTGAGCGACAGCGCAGCGGCAGGCGTCCCTGGGCCCGGCTCCGGCAGCGCTCGCAGGCGCAGCAAGGCCGCCGGCGCAGCCACCGCTGAATGGAGCTTTCCGGCCGACCCCGGAGCGGTGCGCACCGCCCGCACGGCCGTCCGGCGGGTCATGGACGACTGGGGCCTGAACGGCGCCGCCGATATGGCCGTACTACTCGTCAGCGAGCTCGTCACCAACTCCCTGCGCCATGCGAGCGGCCCCATCGGCGTCCGTATGGTGCTGCTCAGCGCCGACGGGCTGCTCGTCGAGGTCTCCGATCCGCTGCCCGACCCGCCGCGGGAGCGTGACGCCGCTCCCGATGACGAGGGAGGCCGTGGATTGCAGCTGGTCGCATGCAGTTCGCGACGTTGGGGGACCCGGCGCGGAAAGAGCGGTAAGACAGTGTGGTTCGAGCTGTCGGTGGCTGGTTAGGAGACAGATGAAGTCCTGATCGTTGCCATCTCATCGACATTCCGTCGATGAGCTGCGATCGAGACTGTGCTGTGATCGTGAAGACCGTGTTCCGGATAGCCGGGGTATTGGATACTCGAGCTGGTCCGGTCCGGGCACGATGAGCTGGAGGGGACGGGGCTCGTGAGCAAGATGTCATCTGGCGGGGCAGAACCCGCGCAGGCCGAAGGTCAGGGCGGTGCGGACAGCCCCGGCGACCCAGGTGGCCATCCGCCCCTGCGCGAACTGCCCGGTCCGCCCGTATGGCAGAGCAGCCGGCCCGGATCGATCTACGACTACATCCGGGTGGCCTCCTTCTCGCTCGGCCCCGACGGGCGGATCGAGCAGTGGAGCGAGCGCGCGGAGCAGATGCTCGGCATCCCCGCCCGTTACGCGCTCGGCAAGGACCCCGTAGAGGCGTTCGTCCCACGGGAGTTGCGGGAGACCGGGCACCGCAAGGTGTCCGAGATACTCGACGGCCGGGAGTGGACCGGCCTGGTGCCCTACCGCAGGGAAACGAACGGCGCGGCCGACGGCCTCGCCGAGATCTATGTGATGCCGTCCCGCAACGAGGACGGTGAACGCGCCGCGGTCTGCCTGGTCGTCGATGTCCGGGCGCTGCGCGGCATCGAAACCGACCTCGCCGCCTCACAGGCCGTTTTCGGTCAATCTCCCATGGGTTTCACCCTGTTCGGCACGGACCTGAAGCTGCTGCGGGTCAACGAACGGTTCGCCTCGGTCTTCGGCGGCCCGGCGAGCAAGTACCGCGGCTGCGGTCCGCACGACTTCCTGCCCCGGTCCGAGGCCGAGCGGATGACCGCCGCGCTGCGCCGCGTCCTGGACACCGGCGAGCCGGTCGCCGAGATGCAACTGGTCGGCCTGGCCTCCGGCGACGAGGACCGCCGCCGCTGGTCGGTGTCGCTCTACCGGCTGCACGGCGCCAGCGGCCGCCCCATCGGCGTCGCGGCGCTGGCCGCCGATGTCACCGGCCGGCGCCGGGCCGAGCGCGAGGCCGCCAACGCCCGCCGTAACCTCGCCCTGCTCAACGAGGCCGGCGCCCGGATAGGCAACTCCCTCGACCTGGAGACCACCGCCCGCACGCTGCTGGACGTCGCCGTCCCGCAGTTCTGCGATCTGGCCTCGGTGGACCTCTACCAGGGCCTGCTCTCCGGTGACGAGGCCCCGCCCGGCACCAGCGACGGCAGCGCCGAACTGCGCCGGGTCGCCTTCGCCAGCGCCGTCTCGGACGCCCCGCTCGCCACCGCCCCCGGTGTCCTGGGCGACGCGCCCGGCCCGGTCGCGGTCGGCGCCGTCCACCGCTACCCCTTCAACTCCCCCTGCGCGGCCGCCCTGCGGACCGCCCGCGCGCAGATCATCCCGGGCCGGGAGAGCGACGACGGGCCGGAGCTGGGCGCGGTGGTGCACTCCACCCTCGCCGTGCCGATGGTCGCCAGGGACACCGTCGTCGGGCTGGTGCAGTTCTCCCGTACGAAGGGCAGCGAGCCGTTCGGGGAGCGCGACACCGCGCTCGCCGTCGAGCTGGCCGCGCGCGCCGCGGTCTGTATCGACAACGCCCGCCTCTACCGCCGGGAGCACGAACGCGCGCTGATATTGCAGCGCAGTCTGCTGCCGCCCGGCGACCCGGAGGCGGCCGGCCTGGACATCGCCTGCCGCTATCTGCCCGGCACCACCGCCACCGAGGTCGGCGGCGACTGGTTCGATGTCATCGAACTCCCCGGCCACCGCACGGCCCTGGTCGTCGGCGACGTCATGGGGCGCGGACTGCGCGCCGCCGTGGCCATGGGCGAACTGCGCACCGCCGTCCGCACGCTGGCGCTGCTGGACCTGGAACCGGCCGAGGTGCTCTCGGCGCTGGACGAGATCGCCCGCGGGCTCGGCGGCGACGGCAACGGCCGGTCCCAGTCCCGGTCCGCCCGCGGCCGGTCCGGAGCCGCCGAGCCCGCGCCCGAGACGGGGCGCTCCGCCCGTACCGCCGATCTCTCCGAGGTCTACCTCGCCACCTGCGTCTACGCCGTCTACGACCCGGTCACCCGGCGCTGCACGATCGCCAACGCCGGGCATCTGCCGCCGGTGCTGGTCGAGGACGGCGAGGACGCGCTGCTGCTCGACGTCCCCCCGGGGATGCCGCTGGGCGTCGGCGGGGAACCGTTCGAGGAGATCGAGGTCGAGCTGCCGGACGGTGCGCTGCTGGCGCTCTACACCGACGGCCTGGTGGAGTCCCGCCACCATCCGCTGGACGAGGGGCTGCGGGCGTTCCGTACGGCCCTCTCGGGCGCCGACCGCCCGCTGGAGGACGCCTGCGACCACGTCCTCAACGCCCTGGACACCTCGCACGGCGAGGACGACATCGCGCTGCTGATGGCGCGGGTGCAGGGGTTGCCCAAGGACGCGGTGGGCGACTGGAATCTGGCGCCGGAGGCGCGTTCGGTGGCCCGCGCCCGGGAGCTGGCCCGCGACCAGCTCACGGACTGGGGCCTCCAGGACCTGGTCGACACCACGGAGCTGCTGGTCAGCGAGCTGGTGACCAACGCACTGCGGCACGGCCACGGCGAGATCCGGCTGCGTCTGCTGCTGGACCGCTCGCTGGTCTGCGAGGTCTGGGACGCCGACCTCGCCCAGCCGCGCCGCCGCCGCGCCCGCGACACCGACGAGGGCGGCCGCGGACTCCAGCTGGTCGGGCTGCTGAGCGAGGGCTGGGGCAGCCGCCGTACCCCGCGCGGCAAGACCGTGTGGTTCGAACTCGCCCTGCCCGACGGGGAGTCGACGGCGGTGGATCCGGCGGAGGCCCTGCTGAGCCTGTTCTGAGAGGCTGAGCCTGTTCTGAGACCCGGGCGGACACGGCGCGGGGGCCGGCGGTGACACCGGCCCCCGCGCACCGCTACCGGATCATTCGGTACGGCGCCGGATCTTGTTCCCGAGCCACACCAGCGGGTCGTACTTACGGTCCGCGGCGCGTTCCTTCAGCGGGATCAGCGCATTGTCGGTGATCTTGATGTTCTCGGGGCAGACCTCGGTGCAGCACTTGGTGATGTTGCAGTAGCCCAGCCCGTGCTCGTCCTGCGCGGTGGCCTTGCGGTCGATCCCCGACGCCGGCGCCGCGTCCAGCGGGTGCATATCGAGCTCGGCGATCCGCATCAGGAAGCGCGGACCGGCGAACGCCGCCTTGTTCTCCTCGTGGTCACGCACCACATGGCAGGTGTCCTGGCACAGGAAGCACTCGATGCACTTACGGAACTCCTGCGAGCGGCCGACGTCCTCCTGCTGCATCCGGTACTCACCGGGCGCCAGCTCCGCTGGCGGCACGAACGACGGGATCTCGCGGGCCTTGGCGTAGTTGAAGGACACATCGGTGACCAGGTCACGGACGACCGGGAAGGCCCGCAGCGGGGTGATCGTGAGGGTCTCCGTACGCTCGAAGACCGACATCCGGGTCATACACATCAGCCGCGGCCGCCCGTTGATCTCCGCGCTGCACGAACCGCACTTGCCCGCCTTGCAGTTCCAGCGCACCGCGAGATCGGGCGCCTGGGTCGCCTGGAGCCGGTGCACGATGTCCAGCACCACCTCACCCTCGTGCACCTCGACGGTGAAATCCGCCAGGTCCCCGGCGTCCGCGTCGCCCCGCCACACCCGGAAGTGCGCCTGGTAGCTCCCGGACTGCTGCTCTGTCTGCGCCTGGCTCACCGGCTCAGCTCCTCGTCGGTCAGATACTTCGCCAGCTCGTCCTTCTCGAACAGTTCCAGCAGATCGCGGCGGATCGGCGGGTTCTCCCGGCGGGACAGCCGGATCTGGCCCAGCGCCGGGTCGGCGGCCCGGGAATCGCCCTGCGGATCGGCGAGTTCACAGACCAGGTTGAGCTGCCGCCAGTGCCGGTCCATCGCCGGATGATCGTCGCGGGTGTGCCCGCCCCGGCTCTCCTCGCGCTCCAGCGCCGCCCGCGCCACACACTCGCTGACCAGCAGCATGTTCCGCAGATCGAGCGAGAGATGCCAGCCCGGGTTGTACTGCCGGTGCCCCTCGACGCCGGCCCGCCGGGCCCGTACCCGCAGATCGGCCAGCCGCTTGAGCGCCTCGAACATCTCGCTCTCCCTGCGGATGATGCCGACCAGGTCGTTCATCGCCTGCTGGAGCTCCTGGTGCAGGGTGTACGGGTTCTCCGCCGGGACCCGGCCGGCGCCCACTGTATCCCCGATGGCCTCGGTGTCCTCGGCGCTGAACGGGCGCAGCGCCTCCGCCTCCGCCGCGTCGATCTGGACCGGATCGGGCACCGGCCGGTCGGCCTGCGACGCCGCGTACTCGGCCGCGTGCAGCCCGGCCCGCCGGCCGAAGACCAGCAGATCGGACAGCGAGTTGCCGCCCAGCCGGTTGGAGCCGTGCATCCCGCCGGCCACCTCACCGGCCGCGAAGAGCCCGGGCACCCCGGTCGCCGCCGCGGTGTCCGGATCGACGTCCACCCCGCCCATCACGTAGTGACAGGTCGGGCCGACCTCCATCGGTTCGGCGGTGATGTCCACATCGGCCAGTTCCTTGAACTGGTGGTGCATCGAGGGCAGCCGACGCTTGATCACCTCGGCCGGCATCCGGGTGGAGACATCCAGATAGACACCGCCGTGCGGGGAGCCGCGGCCCGCCTTGACCTCGGCGTTGATGGCCCGCGCGACCTCGTCGCGGGGCAGCAGCTCGGGAGGGCGGCGGTTGTGCTCGGGGTCCTCGTACCAGCGGTCGCCCTCGTCCTCGGTCTCCGCGTACTTCTCCTTGAAGACGTCCGGGATGTAGTCGAACATGAAGCGCTTGCCGTCGCTGTTGCGCAGCACCCCGCCGTCGCCGCGGACGGATTCGGTGACGAGGATGCCTTTCACGGACGGCGGCCAGACCATGCCGGTGGGGTGGAACTGCACGAACTCCATGTTGATCAGCGGCGCCCCGGCCAGCAGCGCCAGCGCATGGCCGTCGCCGGTGTACTCCCAGGAGTTCGAGGTCACCTTGAAGGACTTGCCGATCCCGCCGGTGGCCAGCACCACCGCGGGCGCCTCCAGCACGAAGAAGCGGCCGGACTCCCGCTCGTAGCAGAAGGCGCCGGACACCCGGTCGCCGTCGGGGGACTTCAGTACCCGGGTGACCGTGCACTCCTGGAAGACCTTCAACCGGGCGTCGTACGCGCCGAATTCCTTCTCGTCCTCCTGCTGAAGCGAGACGATCTTCTGCTGGAGGGTGCGGATCAGCTCCAGGCCCGTACGGTCGCCGACATGCGCCAGCCGCGGATACTCGTGGCCGCCGAAGTTGCGCTGGGAGATCCGGCCGTCGGCGGTGCGGTCGAAGAGCGCGCCCCAGGTCTCCAGCTCCCACACCCGGTCGGGAGCCTCCCGGGCGTGCAGCTCGGCCATCCGCCACTGGTTGAGGAACTTGCCGCCGCGCATGGTGTCCCGGAAGTGGACCTGCCAGTTGTCATGCTCGTTGGCGTTGCCCATGCTGGCCGCGATCCCGCCCTCGGCCATCACCGTATGGGCCTTGCCGAACAGGGACTTGCAGATCACGGCCGTCCGCATACCGGCTTCGCGGGCCTCGATCGCGGCCCGCAGTCCGGCGCCGCCGGCGCCCACCACGACCACGTCCCATGCCTGCCGGTCCACATGCGCCATCAGGGGGCACACCTTTCCTTAGGAGTTGTTGTCGTCAGAAGAAGCGCGGGTCCGTGAACGCCCCGCTCGCCAGCAGGAAGACATAGAAGTCCGCGGCGGCCACGCTGATCAGCGAGGACCAGGCGAGCAGCATGTGCCGCTCGTTGAGCCTGCCGACCCAGCCCCACATCCGGTAGCGCACCGGGTGCTTGGAGAAGTGCCGCAGCCGGCCGCCGATGATGTGCCGGCAGGAGTGGCAGGAGAGGGTGTACGTCCAGATCAGCACGATGTTGACGAGGAAGATGAGGGTGCCCAGGCCCATGTGGCCCCAGGCGTAGTTCTCGTCACGGAAGGTCAGCGCGGTGTCGTAGGTCAGCACGCCGGCCACCAGCACCGCGAAGTAGAAGAAGTAGCGGTGGATGTTCTGGAGGATCAGCGGGAAGCGGGTCTCACCGGTGTACTTCTTGTGCGGTTCGGCGACCGCGCAGGCCGGCGGCGAGGCCCAGAAGCCGCGGTAGTAGGCCTTGCGGTAGTAGTAGCAGGTCAGCCGGAAGCCCAGCGGGAAGATCAGGATCAGCAGGGCGGGGGACAGGCCCCACCAGCTGCCGAAGACCTCCCAGTTGGGGCCGCCGCGCATGGTGTGGCAGTTCTCCGCCAGACAGGGCGAGTAGAACGGCGAGACATAGGGCGCGGCGTAGTAGTCGGCGTTCGCGAAGGCCCGCCAGGTCGAGTAGACGATGAACGCGAGCAGCCCGGCGGCGGTGCAGGCCGGCGCCAGCCACCAGCGGTCGGTGCGCAGATGACGGGCGGGGATGGCGGCGCGCGAGGCGGCGTGCACGCCGGTTGCGCCCGCTTGCGATGAGGGTTCGGTGCCAGTGGCCAACGTCGGTCTCCGTGAAGGGCGCTCCGGCCGAATGCTCCATGCTTTCACCGGGGCGGCAACGGGGTAGGGGTCTGAGTGGGGCGAAGCCACCCCCTAGGGGTCCTCCACCAGGGGTTTTCCCCTACGGCGCGTGGCCGTGCCTGGAGCCGAGTCCCTCGTCCTGAGCGTCGGTCCACAGCGCGGAGTTGTAGGGGGCGTCGGAGATCGGCACCATCTCGACCTCGGGCGTGCGCCGGTGGGCGGGGGGAGCGGCCGCCACGCTCTGCTTCAGCAGGGTGAGACTCTCGCGCAGATGGTCGGTGTCCGTACGGACCCGGCGGATGTCCAGGCCGGCGCCGAGCTGCGTCTCCAGTTTTCCCACCGACCGGATCAGGTCGTCCAGGCTGCGCTCAACCGCCGTCATTGCGTCCTGTAGGGACATATAACGTGCCCTCACTTTTGAAGGTGTGGTGGGCGATCTCATGCGCCCGAGAGTGTCGCGCGTCACAGTAGGCGTTGGGAAGGGGTCCAACGCGATTACGACTCGAACCGGTGCGTTCCGGCAACCATGCGCCCCGGCGTAGGTCGAACGCCGTTACGAGAGCGGGCGGCGGCGGACGGCGGCCGGCACCCCCGCGACCCCCGCCGTGACCCGCGCCGGGAGCCCCGTGTTGGGCCGGGCGGGTGGCCTTGGTGCGGTGGCCGCCGTGTCGGACTGCCGGTCCGGGCGCGGTCGCTTTCAGTAGGGGTGCCATAGATGTGATGAGCCGCAAAGTCGGCCGAACGTGGTGCGCCGGTCAGCCCCAGGCGGTGCTCGGCGCGGCGCGGGCGAGCCCGGAGGTAACCGTCATGACCGACCACGATCACCTTGCAGGCCGCCGCGCGGTGTGCCGCGGACGCCGCTGTGCCGCGCTCATCGCGGCGGGGGTGCTGCTCCCGCTGCCGGCCCTGACCGGATGCAGCGAAGACGGCCGGGAGGCGTCCGTCGCGGCGTCCCAGGACATCGCCCCGGCACCTCGCGGCGACCTGAAGAGCGGCGGCACCCTGCGCTGGGCCGTCGATGCGATGCCCGGCACCTTCAACGCGTTCCAGTCCGACGCCGACGCGACCACCGCGCGGATCGCCGGTGCGGTGCTGCCCAGCATGTTCACCATCGACGCGAGCGGCAGACCGCAGCGCAACGCCGATTTCCTCGATGCCGCGGACGTCAGCAGCCGGGACCCCAAGCAGGTCGTCACCTACAAGATCAATCCCAAGGCGCGCTGGAGCGACGGTTCGGCGATCACCGCCGCCGACTTTGTCGCCCAGTGGACCGCGCTGCGCGGCAAGAACAACGCCTACTGGACCGCCCGTAACGCCGGCTACGACCGGATCGGCAAGGTCGCCCAGGGTGCGAACGCCCATGAGGTCAAGGTCACCTTCGCCCGCCCCTATGCCGACTGGCGGTCCCTGTTCACGCCGCTTTACCCGAAGAACGTGATGGGCAGCCCCAACGCCTTCAACGACGGCGCCCGGGAGCAGCTGAAGGTCGGCGCGGGCCCGTTCCTCGTCCAGCAGCGGGACGCCAAGGAGGGGCGCGTCGTCCTCGTCCGCAACCCGGGGTGGTGGGGCGACCGCGCCAAGCTCAAGCGGATCGTGTTGCAGTCCCTGCCCGGCGACAAGCGGGCCGCGGCACTGGCCGAGGGGAGCGTCGATGTCGCCGCGGTCGACCAGGTCGCCGCGAAGCGGGTCGCCTCCGCCCGGGGACCGGCCGCCTCCGGCTCGCCCAGGACGTCGGCCGACGGCCACGCGGGCCCGCAGGGCGAGGGCGCCCGTACCGGCGCCCGGGCCGCCGCGGCGGAGAACACCGCCCTGCGCGGCTACACCATCCGCAAGGCGCTGGAGCCCGCCTACACCCAGCTCGCCCTCAACGGCAGCAGCGGGCCGCTGGCCGACGACCGGGTGCGCCGGGCGGTGGCCCGTGCCCTGGACCGGCAGGCGCTCGCGGACACCGTCCTCAAGCCGCTCGACCTGCCCTCCAAGCCGCTCGGCAGCCATCTGCTGATGGCCGGGCAGTACGGCTACGCGGACCACAGCGCCGCGCTCGGCGAGCCGGACTCCGGGGCGGCCAAGGCGCTGCTCGCGGACGCCGGCTGGAAGAGCGACGGCGCCGGCCACCAGCAGGCCGGCGAGAATCCGGGCGCGCCGGCGTCCGACGGATACCAGGACGAGGACGGCGAGGGGCAGCCCGACGACCGGTACGCCGAGGACGGGTACCGGGACGACTCCGCGGAGGACGGGCCGGACGGCTCCGACGACCGCAACCCGGCCCGGGCCGGCCGCGGCCACGCCGGTGCGCCCGTCCGGGGCGACCGGCCCGCCGCCGCCGAGGCCCCGCTGTCCTTCACCGGCGCGGTCGGCTCGGAGGTCCAGCAGTCCGCCCTGCTGCGGCAGAGCGCCTCGTTCTACAAGCAGGCGGCCGCCAGTGAGAAGGCCGACGCGGACGGTGACACCGGGTCCGCGGCGTACGCCAAGTACAAGCGGTACAAGAAGCGGGCGGCGGAGGCGCTCGGTGCCGCCGAGCGGGTCGAGACCGGACAGACCGGGCCGCTGCCGGGGTCCGGCGGGCACCCGGGTGCCCGGCACGCCGCCGTCGAGCGCGCCGCCGACGCGGCGGCCGCACCGCAGCCGGCCGACGGCAAGACGTCCCGGATCGCCGCCGTCAAAAAGAACGGCAAGCCGCTCACCCTGCGCTTCGTGCTCCCCGACGGCGCCGGCTCCGAGCAGCTGCGCACCGTCGGACGGCGGATCGCCTCGATGCTCGGCAAGATCGGCGTCCAGACCTCCCTCCAGCGGGTCTCCGACGCCAGCTACTTCCAGGACCACATCGCCTCCGGTGACTACGACCTGGCGCTGTACTCCTGGCCCGGCACCGCCTACCCGGCGACCGACGCCCGCCCGATCTACGCCAAGCCGCAGCCCGCGCCCGACGGCTCGCTGACCGTCGAGCAGAACTACACCCGGGTCGGCACCGACCACATCGACCAGCTCTTCGACCAGGCCGCCTCCGAGCTGGACGAGGGCGCCTCGCACACGCTGGTGGCGCAGGCCGACGCCCGGATCTGGGCGGCCGCCGGTTCGATCCCGCTCTACCAGCGGCCCGAGCTGGTGGCCGCGAAGAAGTCGCTCGCCAACGTCGGCGCCTTCGGCTTCGCCACGCCCCGCTTCCAGGACATCGGCTACCAGAAGTAGGGGTGGAGTGCGGGCGAATAAATGGTAAGAACCCGCAGGTCATAGCGCATATGTACGGGCCGCGGCGGCCAATGCTGCCGCGGCCCCGTACGATGGGGTGAGGCCGTGGCTTCGTTATGCCCGGCGGGCGCGCGTACCGAATGGACGCGTCGCCACCCACGATTCCGGGAGAAGCGCCGCCAGTATGCCCACCCGCCACGACATTCGTAACGTCGCCATCGTCGCCCACGTCGACCACGGGAAGACCACCCTCGTCGACGCCATGCTCAAGCAGGCCGGTTCGTTCGCCGAACACGCCGCCGAGAAGCTCGACGACCGGATGATGGACTCCAACGACCTGGAGCGTGAGAAGGGCATCACGATCCTCGCCAAGAACACGGCGGTGAAGTATCACCCCAAGGACGGCGGGGACCCGATCACGATCAACATCATCGACACCCCCGGCCACGCCGACTTCGGTGGCGAGGTCGAGCGCGGTCTGTCGATGGTCGACGCGGTCGTCCTGCTGGTCGACGCCTCCGAGGGTCCGCTGCCGCAGACCCGCTTCGTGCTCCGCAAGGCCCTCGCGGCCCGTATGCCGGTCATCCTGTGCATCAACAAGACCGACCGTCCCGACTCCCGGATCGACGAGGTCGTCAACGAGACCTACGACCTGTTCCTGGACCTGGACGCGGACGAGGACCAGATCGAGTTCCCGATCGTCTACGCCTGCGCCCGTGACGGCGTGGCCTCGCTGACCAAGCCGGCGGACGGCACCGTCCCGGCCGACAGCACCAACCTGGAGCCGTTCTTCACCACGCTCCTGGAGTCCGTCCCGGCCCCCCAGTACGACGCCGACGCCCCGCTCCAGGCGCACGTCACCAACCTGGACGCGGACAACTTCCTCGGCCGTATCGCGCTGCTCCGCGTCGAGCAGGGTGAGCTGGCCAAGGGCCAGTCCGTCGCCTGGATCAAGCGGGACGGCACCATCGCCAACGTCCGCATCACCGAGCTGATGATGACCGAGGCGCTCACCCGCAAGCCCGCCGAGAAGGCCGGCCCCGGTGACATCTGCGCGGTCGCCGGTATCCCCGACATCATGATCGGCGAGACGCTGGCGGACCCGGAGAACCCGGTCGCGCTGCCGCTGATCACGGTCGACGAGCCGGCGATCTCTATGACCATCGGTACCAACACCTCGCCGCTGGTCGGCCGGGGCGGCACGGGTAAGGGCGCGGACGCCAAGACCGCGGTCAAGGACCGCAAGGTCACCGCCCGCCAGGTCAAGGACCGCCTGGAGCGCGAGCTGATCGGTAACGTCTCGCTGCGCGTCCTGGAGACCGAGCGTCCCGACGCCTGGGAGGTGCAGGGCCGCGGTGAGCTGGCGCTGGCCATCCTGGTGGAGCAGATGCGCCGTGAGGGCTTCGAGATGACCATCGGCAAGCCGCAGGTGGTCACCAAGCAGGTCGACGGCAAGACCTACGAGCCCGTCGAGCGCATGACCATCGACGTGCCCGAGGAGCACATGGGCGCCGTCACCCAGCTGATGGGTGTCCGCAAGGGCCGGATGGACAACATGTCCAACCACGGCTCCGGCTGGGTCCGGATGGAGTTCGTCGTCCCGTCCCGCGGTCTGATCGGTTTCCGTACGGAGTTCCTGACCAACACCCGCGGTACCGGTATCGCGCACTCGATCCACGAGGGCCACGAGCCGTGGTTCGGCACCCTCACCACCCGTAACAACGGCTCCCTGGTCGCCGACCGCTCCGGTGCCGTCACCGCCTTCGCGATGACGAACCTCCAGGAGCGCGGTGTGCTGTTCACCGACCCCGGCACCGAGGTGTACGAGGGCATGATCGTCGGCGAGAACTCCCGCGCCGACGACATGGACGTGAACATCACCAAGGAGAAGAAGCTCACCAACATGCGCTCCTCCTCGGCCGACTCGTTCGAGGCGATCGTGCCGCCGCGCAAGCTGTCGCTGGAGCAGTCCCTGGAGTTCTGCCGCGACGACGAGTGCGTCGAGGTGACCCCGGAGGCCGTGCGCATCCGCAAGGTCGTCCTGGACCAGAAGGAGCGCGGCCGCACGGCTTCCCGCGCGAAGCGGTAACGCTGCCGCCGGTATCCCGGCCCGGAACGATGGGGCGCCCCTCTGTGCGAGGGGCGCCCCTTCGTCGTCGGTGGCCGGCTGGTCCGTGCCTCCCATAGGGGGATCTCCGGGGGCGCCCCGGGGTGGCCCCGCTTCCTCCCCGCTTCCTCCCCGATCGGGCATCCGAGGGGTTTCTCAGGGTTCCGGAGCAGTGGCGGACGCCGCCGGAGTGCGGTACGTCCCGCTTTGCGGTCTTATGTGGCCCTAGGCATGATCCCGGAGCTGAGGAGGCGTCATGCGGAGAGCCACGTGCGCGAAGTGGGGCGCATGCGCCGTCACCGTCGCCGTCGTGGCCACGGGGTGCGGGGGCGGGAGCGCCGCGAACCGTTCCGGGGTCGTCAGCGCCTCCTGGGGAGACCCGCAGAACCCGCTGGAGCCGGCGAACACCAATGAGGTCCAGGGCGGCAAGGTCCTGGAAATGCTGTTCCGGGGGCTCAAGCGCTACAACCCGAAGACGGGCGCCGCGGAGAATGTGATCGCGGACCGGATCGAGACGAAGGATTCGCAGAATTTCACGGTGACCCTGAAGGACGGCTGGACCTTCAGCAACGGTGAAAAGGTCACCGCCAAGTCCTTCGTGGACGCCTGGAATTATGGCGCACTGCTGACCAACAAGCAGAAGAACGCACCGTTCTTCCAGTACATCGACGGCTTCGATCAGGTGCATCCGGACAAGGGGAACCCGCAGGCCAAGACCCTGTCGGGGCTGGCGGTGAAGGACGACAAGACCTTTACCGTCAAGCTCAATCAGAAGTTCTCCACCTGGCCGGACACCCTGGGCTATTCGGCCTTCATGCCGCTGCCGCAGGCGTTCTTCCGGGACCATGACGCCTGGATCGAGAAGCCGGTCGGAAACGGGCCGTACACCGTGGACTCCTACGAAAAGGGGTCGGTGCTGCGGATGCGGAAGTGGGACAAGTATCCGGGGGATGATCCGGCGCGTAACGGCGGAATCGATCTGCGGGTCTATACGGACAACAACACGGCCTATACCGATCTCCAGGCGGGCAACATCGACCTGGTCGACGATGTGCCGGCCGCGCAGCTGAAGAATGTCCGGGCGGATCTGGGCGGCCGTTACATCAATCAGCCGGCCGGGATCATCCAGACCCTCGCCTTTCCCATGTACGACAAGCGGTGGGCGCGGCCGGGCGCGGAGAAGGTACGCCGGGGCCTGTCGATGGCGATCGACCGGGACCAGATCACCCGGGAGATCTTCCAGAAGACCCGGACGCCCGCCACGGACTGGACCTCGCCGGTGCTCGGGCCGGAGGGCGGCTACAAACCCGGACTGTGCGGCGAGGCCTGTGAGTTCAACCCGGCCAGGGCGAAACAGCTGATCAAGGAGGGCGGCGGACTCCCCGGCGGCAGCATCACCCTCGCGTACAACGCCGATACGGGCTCCCACAAGGACTGGATCGACGCCCTCTGCAACAGCATCAACAAGTCGCTGGGAGAGGACCAGGCATGCGTCGGGGCCCCCGTCGGCACGTTCGCCGACTTCCGCAACAAGCTCACCGCCCGGCGGATGAGCGGGCCGTTCCGGGCCGGCTGGCAGATGGACTATCCGCTGATCCAGAACTTTCTCCAGCCGCTGTACTACACCAACGCCTCCGCCAACGACGGCAAGTTCAGCAATGCCTCCTTCGACAAGCTGGTGAACCAGGCGAACGCGGAAACGGACCAGACGAAGGCCGTCGCGGCATTCCAGGACGCGGAGAAGATCCTCGCCACCCAGATGCCGGCCATTCCCCTCTGGTACCAGAACGGCAGCGGCGGCTATTCGGAACGGATCAGCAATGTCGCCCTGAATCCGTTCAGCGTGCCGGTCTACAACGAGATCAAGGTCAACTGACCGTGCCCACGCGCCGCGGGGCGAGAGAGGCCGGTGCTTCATGGGCCGCTATGTGATCCGCCGGCTGCTCCAGATGATCCCGGTGTTCATCGGCAGCACCTTTCTCATCTTCTTCATGGTGTACGCCCTGGGCGACCCCGTGGCCGCGATGTTCGGCGACCGGGCGCCCGACCCCGCCACCGCCGCGCAGATCCGCCGCGAGCTCTACCTCGATGAACCGCTGTGGAAGCAGTATCTGCACTACATGGGCCAGATCTTCCAGGGGAATTTCGGCACCGCCTTCAACGGCCAGTCGGTCACCGAGCTGATGGCCGCCGCCTTCCCCGTCACGCTGCGGCTGACCCTGGTCGCCGTCGTCATCGAGATGCTGGTGGGCATCGTGCTGGGGGTGTTCAGCGGGCTGCGGCGCGGCCGGGACATCGACACCACGGTGCTGGTCCTCACCCTCGTCGTGGTGTCCATCCCGACCTTCGTCAGCGGATATCTGCTCCAGTTCCTGTTCGGGGTGCAATGGGCCTGGGCCGCGCCGTCCGTCGCCCCCGAGGCGCCGCTGAACGAACTCCTGCTGCCGGGGCTGGTGCTGGCGCTGGTCTCGCTCGCCTACGTCACCCGGCTGACCCGGACCTCGATCGCGGAGAACGCCCGCGCCGACTACGTCCGCACCGCCCTCGCCAAGGGCCTGCCCCGGCACCGCGTCATCACCCGCCATCTGCTGCGCAATTCGCTGATCCCGGTCGTCACCTTCATCGGCACGGACATCGGCGCCCTGATGGGCGGCGCGATCGTCACCGAGCGCATCTTCAACATCCACGGCGTCGGATACCAGCTCTACCAGGGCATCCTGCGGCAGAACTCGCCGACCGTCGTGGGCTTCGTGACGATCCTGGTGCTGGTCTTCCTGCTCGCGAACCTCCTCGTCGACCTGCTGTACGCCGTCCTCGACCCGAGGATCCGCTATGCCTGAGTCCTACGTCCCCAAGGAAGCCATCGGCCACGGCGACGGCGGGTCCGCCGCACTGGCCATCGGCGAGGCGGAGTCGCTGGAACGGCGGCCCGGCGCAGCCCCGCCCGGCGCCGGACCACCCGGACCCGCCGTCGGCAAGCCGCGCAGCCTGTGGAGCGACGCCTGGCACGACCTGTACCGCAACCCGGTCTTCGTGCTCTCCGCGCTGGTCATCGTCTTCCTGGTGGTCATCGCGATCTGGCCGCAGCTGATCGCCACCGGCAACCCCTACCGCGCCGACCTCGCCAAGGCACAGCAGGGCTCCCAGCCCGGCCACCCCTTCGGCTTCGACACCCAGGGCCGGGACGTCTACACCCGGGTCGTCTACGGCGCCCGTGCCTCCATCACCGTCGGCGTCTGCGCCACGACCGGTGCGGCGCTGCTCGGCAGCCTGCTGGGCGGACTGGCCGGGTTCTTCGGCAGCTGGAGCGACACCCTGCTCTCCCGGCTCGCCGACATCTTCTTCGGCATCCCGGTGATCCTCGGCGGCCTGGTGTTCCTCTCCATGGTCACCAGCACCACCGTCTGGCCGGTGGTCGGCTTCATCGTGCTGCTCGGCTGGCCGCAGATCTCCCGTATCGCCCGCGGCTCCGTCGTCACCGCCAAACAGAACGACTACGTCCAGGCCGCGCGGGCGCTGGGCGCGGGCAACCGGCGGCTGCTGCTGCGGCATATCGCGCCGAACGCCGTCGCGCCGGTCATCGTCGTCGCCACCATCGCCCTCGGCACCTTCATCGCGCTGGAGGCGACGCTCTCGTACCTGGGCGCCGGCCTGAAGCCGCCCACCGTCTCCTGGGGCATCGATATCTCCACCGCCTCCACCTACATCCGCACCGCGCCGCACATGCTGCTGTGGCCGGCGGGCGCGCTGAGCATCACGGTGCTGGCGTTCATCCTGCTCGGCGACGCGGTACGCGACGCCCTCGACCCCAAGTTGCGCTGAGGAGCCGGACGATGACGAACGAGGACGCGCGGTCCGCGGGCGCCGGTACGGCCCTGCTCGACGTGCGGGACCTGCGGGTCGAGTTCCGTACCCGGGACGGCGTGGCCAAGGCCGTCAACGGCGTCAGCTACCGGGTGGCGCCCGGCCAGACGCTGGCGGTGCTCGGCGAGTCCGGCTCCGGGAAGTCCGTCACCGCCCAGGCCGTGATGGGCATCCTCGACTCGCCGCCGGGCCGCGTCACCGGCGGCCAGGTCGTCTTCCAGGGGCGCGATCTGCTCACCCTGCGCAAGGACGAACGGCGCAGGGTCCGCGGCGCGAAGATGGCGATGATCTTCCAGGACGCGCTGTCCGCGCTGAACCCGGTCCTCAGTGTCGGCGCCCAGCTCGGGGAGATGTTCCAGGTCCATGAGGGGATGTCCCGTAAGGACGCCCGCGGCAAAGCGGTGGAACTGATGGAGCGGGTCGGCATCCCCGCGGCCAGGGAGCGGGTGGGCGACTATCCGCACCAGTTCTCCGGCGGGATGCGCCAGCGCATCATGATCGCGATGGCGCTGGCCCTCGGCCCGGACCTGATCATCGCGGACGAGCCGACCACGGCACTCGACGTCACCGTGCAGGCGCAGGTGATGGACCTGCTGGCCGAGCTCCAGCGCGAGCTGACCATGGGACTGATCCTGATCACCCACGACCTGGGGGTGGTCGCCGACGTCGCCGACACGATCGCGGTGATGTACGCGGGCCGGATCGTCGAGACCGCCTCCGTCCACCAGCTCTACCGGGCCCCCGCCCACCCGTACACCCGCGGTCTGCTGGACTCCGTCCCACGGCTGGACCGGAAGGGCCGCCGGCTGTACGCGATCCAGGGCCTGCCGCCCAGCCTGACGGCCATTCCGCCCGGCTGCCCCTTCCACCCGCGCTGCCCGCTGGCCCAGGACATCTGCCGCACCGATCCGCCGCCCCTGTACGAGGCCGGCCCCGGCCGGGCCAGCGCCTGCCACTTCTGGAAGGAGACGCTCGGTGACGCACGATGACGGCGGCAGCCCGGCGGCCGCCCCGGGGACCCCGATCCTGGAGGTCCGCGACCTGGTCAAACACTTCCCGTTCACCCGGGGGGTGCTCTTCCGGAAGCAGGTCGGCGCGGTCAAGGCCGTGGACGGGGTGTCCTTCGACCTTCACCAGGGCGAGACGCTCGGCATCGTCGGCGAATCGGGCTGCGGCAAGTCCACCGTCGCCCGGCTGCTGGTCGGCCTGGAACGTCCGACGTCCGGTCAGATCCGCTACCGGGGCGAGGACATCAGCACCCTCTCGGCCCGCGCGCTGCGGGCCGTACGCCGCAACATCCAGATGGTGTTCCAGGACCCCTACACCTCCCTGAACCCCCGGATGACCGTCGGCGACATCATCGGCGAGCCCTACGAGATCCACCCCGAGGCGGCCCCCAGGCGGGACCGCCGCAGAAAGGTCCAGGAACTCCTGGAAGTGGTAGGGCTCAACCCCGAGTTCATCAACCGCTATCCGCACCAGTTCTCCGGCGGCCAGCGCCAGCGCATCGGGATCGCCCGCGGCCTGGCGCTGCGCCCGGAGATCATCGTCGCCGATGAGCCGGTCTCCGCGCTGGATGTCTCGGTCCAGGCGCAAGTGGTCAATCTGCTGGAGCAGTTGCAGCGGGAGTTCGCGCTGTCGTACGTCTTCATCGCCCACGATCTGTCCGTCGTACGGCACATCTCCGACCGTGTCGCGGTGATGTACCTGGGCCGGCTGGCCGAGACCGGCACCCACGAGCAGATCTACGACCACCCCACGCACCCGTACACCCAGGCCCTGCTGTCCGCCGTGCCCGTCCCCGACCCGGACGCCCGCACTCACCGGGACCGCATCCTGCTGGCGGGCGATGTCCCGTCACCCGCGAACCCGCCCTCCGGCTGCCGCTTCCGCACCCGCTGCTGGAAGGCCCGGCAGCTGTGCGCCGACGTCGTACCGCCGCTGGACGTGCCCGCGGAGTTCCGCGGGACGGCGAGCCCGGCCGGGCACGCCTCGGCCTGTCATTTCGCCGAGGAGCGGCACGTGGTGCCGAGCGAGTAGCCGTACGGGCCGGACGGCCGTGCGCGGCCCGTACGGGCGCGGACGCCGAGAGCCCGCCTCCCCCTGGGGGAAGCGGGCTCCGGCTCCGGACGGAGGGCTACTTGGCCGTGTCGCTGTCCTCGGCCGCCGCGGACTCCTCGATCGCGGCCAGCGCCGGGTCGAGGATGATGTCCTCGCCGCGGGCCGCGGTCGTCGGCTCCTCGGGGAAGTGGCAGGCGGTGAGGTGCCCGGCCCCGTTGCCGCCGATCTGCACCAGCGGCGGCTCCTCGGTGGCGCACTTGTCCTGCGCCTTCCAGCACCGTGTACGGAACCGGCAGCCGGAGGGCGGGTTGACCGGGGAGGGGACGTCACCGGCGAGGCGGATGCGCTCGCGGTCCTCCTCCTCGTCCTCCACCAGCTTGGCCTCGGGCACCGCCGAGAGCAGCGCGTGGGTGTAGGGGTGGCGCGGCCGGTGGTAGATCTCGTCGCGGGTGCCGACCTCGACGATCTTGCCGAGGTACATCACCGCGACCCGCTCGCTGAAGTGCCGCACGATCGCCAGGTCGTGGGCGATGAACAGGAACGCGATGCCCAGTTCCCGCTGGAGCTTCTGGAGCAGGTTGACGACCTGCGCCTGGATCGAGACATCCAGGGCGGAGACCGGCTCGTCCGCGACGATCAGTTTCGGCTCCAGGGCGAGCGCCCGGGCCACCCCGATGCGCTGGCGCTGACCGCCGGAGAACTCGTGCGGGAAGCGGTTGTAGTGCTCCGGGTTGAGACCGACGGTCTCCAGGAGTTCCTGGACCCGCTTCTCCCGGCCGCCGGGCGGGTTGATCCCGTTGATCTCCATCGGGCCGCCGATGATGGTGCCGACGGTCTGCCGCGGGTTCAGCGAGGCATACGGGTCCTGGAAGATCATCTGGATCTCGGAGCGGATCGGCGCCAGCTCCTTGCGGCCCGCGTGGGTGATGTCCCGGCCCGCGTAGGTGATCTTGCCGGAGGTCGGCTCCATGAGCCGGGTGAGCAGCCGTCCGGTGGTGGACTTGCCGCAGCCCGACTCACCGACCAGCCCGAAGCTCTCACCGGCGTGCACGGTCAGGTCGACGCCGTCGACCGCCTGGACCGCGCCGACCTTCCGCTTGAACGGGAAGCCGCCGTGGATCGGGAAGTGCTTGGTGAGGCCCTCGGCGGTGAGCAGCGGCTCGCCCGGGGTGGGCGCGGCGTCACGGGGCGCCGGGAGGGTGACGTTCTCTGCCATGGTGATAGCTCCCTAGCCCAGCCGGGGCTTGATCTGCTCGGTGAAGAGGGTCTGCTTCTGCTCGGCGCTCAGGTGGCACGCGGCGGCGCGCCCCACCTCCAGCAGCGGCCGCTCGTCGGCGCAGCGGGCGCCGCCGACCTCGCCGGTGAAGCCGCAGCGCGGGTGGAACCCGCAGCCGGAGGGCGGGGTGAGCAGGCTCGGCGGCGTCCCGGGGATCGGGTGCAGCTCCTCGTGGACGTCCGAGCTGAGCCGGGGCATCGAGCTCAGCAGGCCCCAGGTGTACGGGTGCTGCGGCCGGCCGAGGATCTCCTTGACGGAGCCCCGCTCGACGGCCCGGCCCGCGTACATCACCAGCAGGTCGTCCGCGACGTTGGCGACCACGCCGAGGTCGTGGGTGATCAGGATGATCGCGGAGCCGAACTCCTGCTGGAGGTCCTTGAGGAGGTCCAGGATCTGCGCCTGGACGGTGACGTCCAGGGCGGTGGTCGGCTCGTCGGCGATCAGCAGCTCGGGGTTGCAGACCAGCGACATGGCGATCATCGCGCGCTGGCGCATACCGCCGGAGAACTGGTGCGGATAGTCGTCCACCCGCAGATTGGGCTGCGGGATCCCGACCTTGGTCAGCATCTCGATGGCGCGCTGCCGGCCCTCGCGCTTGCTGGCGCCGGTGTGCTTGATGAACGGCTCCGCGATCTGCCGGCCGACGGTGTAGTACGGCGACAGGGCGGTCAGCGCGTCCTGGAAGATCATGGCCATCTTGTTGCCGCGGAGCTTCTCCAGGGTCTTCTCCCTGGCCCCGGTCAACTCCTGGCCGTCCAGCGTGATCTCGCCGGTGATCTCGGTGCTCTTGGGGTTGTGCAGCCCCAGCACGGCGAGGTTGGTGACGGACTTGCCGGATCCCGATTCGCCGACGATGCCGAGCGTCTGCCCGCGTTCGAGGTCGAAGGAGAGGCCGTCGACCGCCTTGACGATGCCGTCCTCGGTGGAGAACCGGACATGCAGGTCGCGGACGGAGAGGAAGGGGTCCGATCCGGCCGGGACCGGCGCTTCCTCGGTCTTGGTGAGTGTGGTCACTTGGGCTCTCCTAGGACAGGCGCACGCGCGGGTCGATGAGGGCGTACGTCGCATCCACGATGATGTTGAACACCAGGATCAGCGCGGCGCTGAAGATCAGCACGCCGAGGATCATGGGCAGATCGAGGGTGATGACGGAGTTGATGGCCAGCCGGCCGAGGCCCGCCAGCGAGAAGGTGTACTCGGTGATCATGGCGCCGCCGAACAGCGAGCTCAGGTCGATGCCCAGGATCGTGACGATCGGGATCAGCGAGCCGCGCCAGGCGTAGCGGAGGAAGACGTAACGCGCCGGCATGCCCTTGGCCTTGGCGGTGCGGACGTGCTCCTCCTGGAGCTGCTCGATCATCGTCGAGCGCGACATACGGGTGTACTGCGCGGTGAAGATCGTCGACATCACCAGCCACGGCAGCAGCAGGCCCATGAACCAGCCGGCCGGATTGCTGGTGAGCTCCACGTACTTGGGCGAGGCCATGATGCCGCTGTAGACGAAGATGCCGAGGACGATCGGGCCCAGGATGTAGATCTGCACCGAGCTGAGGACCATGGACGCGCCGGTGACCGTCTTGTCGAGCAGCGAGCCCTTCTTCCAGGCGGCGAGCAGACCGGCACCGAGGCCGATCACCAGGAACGCGACCGCGCCGCCGACGGCCAGCGACGCCGTGGTGGGCAGCCGGTCCATCATCGTCGCCCAGACGTCCTGCTTGGTGGCGAAGGAGTAGCCGAAGCAGGGGGCGCTGCAGTGCCCGACGGAGTAGTCGCGGCCCGCGAAGATGCCGACGAGGAAGTCCCAGTACTGCGTCGGCAGGGGCTTGTCGAGACCGAGGTTCTGGTGGATCAGGGCCACGTTGTCGGCGGTGCAGTTCTTACCGCACGCCATCATGGCCGGGTCACCCGTGGAGAAGAACACGAAGAACGTGAAGGCGCTCAGCAGGAGAAGAATGACGACCGCGCCGAAGATCCGGCGGAATAGAAAGGGAAGCATGGCAGTTCGCTGCTCTCAGGACGGCGGCTGTGGGGAGTGACGGAGTGGCGGGGAAGGCCCCGGAGAGCGCGCGCTCCGCCGTGCCGCGCGCTCTCCGGACCGCTTCCGGTGCTTGCTTCTGTGCGTCTTACTTCTTGAGGAACAGCGTGTTCAGGTCCATGTAGTTGGTGTCGCTGTTGTAGCGGGTACCACCCACGTTGGAGCCGTACAGCTGGAGCGTCTTGGTGTAGAAGACCGGGGCGGCCGGGTTGACCTTCTCCACGATGTAGCGGTGCAGCTTCTGCCACTCCGCGGTCTGCTTCTTGATGTCCGTGATCTTCTCGATGCGGTCGATCTCCTCGCTCACGTGCTTGTCACGGATGTGCGAGTAGTTGGCCGCGCCGTCCTGGATCTGACGGGGGTCGTACGACGGCGGGATGACGGTGGAGGCGTCCGCCCAGTCCTGGCCCCAGCCGGTCATGTAGATGTCGAAGCCGTTGTCGACCTTGCCCATCTGCTGGTACCAGGAGGCCGCGTCGACCTCCTTCTTCTGGACGTCGAAGCCGGCCTTGTTCAGGGCGTCCTCGATGACCGCGGCTTCCTTCTGGCGGATCTCGGTGTTGGAGTAGGCGTAGACGAGCTTCATGCCCGTCTTGCCGGCCTCCTTGAGGAGCTTCTTGGCCTTTTCCGGCTCACCGTTGGGGTGCGTGAGCTTGCCGTAGGGGTCGTAGCCCTTCACATAGCCCGCCACGGTCGGGGCGAGCAGACCGCCGGCGACCTCACCGCCGTAGCTGCCGCCGTTGATGCGGACGATCTGCGAGTTCGGCATGGCGTAGGTGATCGCATCGCGGATCTTCTTGTCCTTGATGCGGTCCATGTTCATGTTCATCTGCCAGACGTAGGGCTGGTAGCCCTGCACCAGGCGCTTGCTGGCGCTGGGGTTGTCCAGCACCTGCTTGGTCTGCGTCGGCTCCACCGCGTTGGTGAAGCTGATCGCGTTCTTGGCCTCACCCTGGTCGGCCATCAGCCGCTTGGTGGAGTCCGAGAACTGGTGGTTGAAGGTGATGTCGAAGCCGTCGACGTACTGGTGCCGCGTCGGGTCCGTCTTCGCGTCCCAGCTGGTGTTGCGCACCAGCTTCGCGGACTTGCCTTCCTTGAAGGAGGCGAACTTGTACGGGCCGGCGCAGACCGGCTTGACGTCGTAGTTCTCCTTGGTGTCCTTCGCGCCCTCGGGGACGACGCTGTAGCCCGCCATGGCGAGCGCGTAGGGCACCTGCGACTGCGGCTTCTTGAAGTGGAAGATGACGGTCTTGTCGTCCGGGGTGTCCAGCACCGTCTTGGGCAGGTGGTCACCCTTGTACGGACCGTCCGGCAGCGCCTTGCGGTAGGTGGTGCCCGCGCCCGACAGCCAGGTCTGCATGTAGGTGGGGCCGTCGGTGATGAACTTGGCGTACATCCGCTCGAAGGTGTGGCGGATGTCCTTCGAGGTGATCGGCTTGCCGTCCTCGAACTTTATGCCGTCCTTGAGCGTGTACTTCCACGTCTTGCCGCCGTCGGACATCTGGCCCGAGTCGGTGGCGAGGTCGCCGACGACCGTCTTCTTGCCCGCGTCGTCCTGCTTGTACGTGGTCAGACCACGGAAGATCAGCTTGGACAGGTCACCCAGGTCGCTGACGTACATCTGCGCCGGGTCCAGGTGGTTGAAGCTGTCACGCTGGAAGACGCGCATGGTGCCGCCCTTGCGGGCGCCCTTGACCTCGGCGGCCGGGCCGGTGGAGTCGGCGGCCGTGCCGAGCGCCACGGCCTTGGACTGCGCGGCGGCGTCCTTGTCCGTCTGGGACTTGTCCTTGCCGCTGCTGCCGCCGCTGCTGCATCCGGTGAGCGCGAGCGAACCGGCCGCCAGGGCCACGATCACGGCGCGTGCTCTGCGCGTAGATAGTGCGTTCATGAGGTTCCAGCACCTGCCTGTCGTTGTTGTCCAGATGTGCTGCCTGACGCAACCGGTACGAGCCCGGCCCGGGGGTGACAGCGCCCCCC
This sequence comes from Streptomyces sp. bgisy130, assembly GCF_057708345.1. NCBI lineage: Bacteria > Bacillati > Actinomycetota > Actinomycetes > Kitasatosporales > Streptomycetaceae > Streptomyces > Streptomyces sp. bgisy130. Next base: position 50,998 of record NZ_JBYISA010000027.1, on the reverse strand, counting down.
CTCAAATGGACGATCAGCGCCCGGACTTGGGGTCGAAGGCGTCCCGCACCGAGTCCCCCAGCAGGTTGAAGCACAGCACGAAGATCACCATCGCGGCGCCGGGGAAGACGAGGAAGGTCGGGTCGTTCTCGTAGACCATGCCGGCCGTGTGGAACAGCCGTCCCCAGTCCGGAGTGGGTTCCATGATGCCGACGCCCAGGAAGGAGAGGCCGGCCTCCGCCGTGACGAACAGCGGGAGCATGTAGGTGGCCTGCACCAGGATGGGCGTGACCACGTTGGGCAGCAGTTCCTTGCGGATGATGCGCCAGGGGGAGGCGCCGGTGATCTTCGCGGCCTCGACGAACTCCCGCTCACGCAGGGACAGCACCTGGCCGCGCAGCAGCCGGGCCAGACCCATCCACCCCAGCGCCCACTGGACCAGGATGAGCGCCACCACGCGTACGTAGGTGGGGGTCTCGTCGCCCGGCGGGATGAAGAACGCCACGACCACGGGCATGAAGGCCACGAAGGTCAGCTGACTGGGGAAGGCGAGCAGGAAGTCGATGACCCGGCCGAGCCAGTAGTCGGTCTTGCCGCCCACATAGCCGGCCGTGACGCCCAGGAGGGTGCCGGTGATGACCACCAGGATGGTCACCGCCACCGAGATGCCCAGGGACGTCCGCATGCCGTAGATCAGGGAAGTGAACAGATCGCGGCCGAGGGCCGGTTCGATACCGAACCAGAAGTCCCCGGAGATGCCGCCGTTGGCACCCATCGGATAGCCGAACTCGTCGAAGAGGCTCGGGTCCTCGTTGCCGTAGAAGGTGTACGGGTTCTTCCCGTACACCGACGCGATCAACGGGGCCAGCGCGGCCACGACGAAGAAGGCCAGCACAATGACCGCGCAGATGACGCCCGTGCGGTCGCGCTTGAAGCGTCGCCACATCAGTTGGCCGGGGGAACGGCCAACGAGCTCACCGTCCTTGCCGTCCTTCGTCTTCTTCAGACCCTTGGAATCAAGTCCGGGTGGATCGGACTTGGTTGCCGCGGTCTGGGATGGACTAGTCATCGCGAAGTGCCCCCGCGCCGAGTTCTCTTGGAGAGTGAAGCGGCACCGATTCGCACCGCTGGATGAGCGGACTTTCGCAAGTGATTTATGGCGGAGTCAAGGGGATCGGGTGTGCTCGTGAACAGGTCGTCTACTTCTTGAGCGAAGATTGCGCAGATCGACGCCCGGGCGTGCTTGACAGGGGTCCGGGATATACGGCATGGGGGACATATCGCCACGAACTGCTTTAACATGAAGGCAACTTCACTGTCGCAACACCGATATACGGACGCGCCATGATGAACAACGTACGGCCGTGCGGGTGCCGTAGACCGGCCGGGACGCCAGATGGTGTCCTGGCCGGTCGCTGCTTTGTCCGGGTTTCGCCGGTCGCCCGGGCCGGCTCTGTTGTGGCCGGGCCGGGAGTCGAGTAGACCTGCGGGGGCACCTCCTGTGCGGGGTGCCATGGACGACTCGGTACTTCGACACGGACGGGGGGCGAGCCGTGTCCACAGTGCGGGACAGCGTTCTCACCCGCGGCGCGCGCGGCCTCGGCGCGCTGGTCTGCCTGCTGCTCGCGCTGATCGGCGTGGCCTGGATCATCCGTGATCTGACCATCGCTCAGCACGGCGCGGACGTAGGGCGGTTCTGGCTCGGACAGGCGCCCCGGCCACGGGAGTTCACCGCCTGGGCCACCTCGGCGCTCGACCCGCTGCTGGTGCTCGGCGCGCTCGTCGTCGCGGTCGCCGCCCTGCGCACCGCCGTCGCCTCGACCATGGTCACCGGCGCCCTGCTCTCCCTGGCGGCCGCCACCGCACTGCTGCGGGTCCCGCTGGTGTGGATGCTGGGCGCGGGCTGGCTCCAAGGGCTGGACAGCGGTCTCATGGCGCGGGCACGGCTGACCGGCCTGGTCCAACTCGCCCTGGCGATCGCCCTGATCGTGGTGTGCGCGGCGGGACGGCGGCCGGACGGGGCCGGCGGGCGCGGGGCGCACGGGCTGACGGCGCCGGAGTCCGCGGCCTACGGAGTGGTCCGTGCGGTGCCGCCGGCGGCGGGCCCCGGAGCGCCCGGCAGGCCGTTCAAGGGGTCGGCCGTCACCGTCGCCGTCCTCCTGGGCGCCGCCGGAACCGCCGTCACCGGCTGGGAGATCCACTGGTGGGCGCAGCTCGGCGGGGACATCTACGCCAAGGGGCTGCTCGGCGACGCCTCCGTCTTCCGCGCGCTGCTCCAGCCGCCGGTGCACTGGCAGGCGGTGGCGCTCGCGCTGCTGGCCCTGGGCGCCGCGGCCGCCGCGCTGCGCCGGACGGCCTGGAGCCGGCCGGCGGCGCTGACGGCCGCGGCCCTGCTGTGCGTGCACGGCGCCGTGGCACTCGCCTTCGCCGGGCACACCGGGAAGTGGGGCCGCTTCGCCGTGCTGCCCCTCCGGGCCCAGCTGGAGCTGGGCACCGCCGGCTTCGTGGTGGCCGCCGGGCTGGCCGCGCTGATCGCGGCGGCCCGGCCCGGTGTCCCGGCGGCGGTCCCGGAGCGGGACGCGGTGCTGGCGTACGGCGCCGCCCCGGGCGAGGCGCGGCCACCGCACGCCCCGCCCCCGCCGTCCACGCTCCCGCCCGGCTGGTGAGACGGGCGGAGGGGCGGGGGATCTAGGGGGCGGGCGAACAGATCCCGTAGGGGGTGTGGGTGCCCCTGCGGAGCCACAACGGGGAAGTGGCGGAGGGTATTCCCGTCGTCATGGTCAGGACGGCATCCCCAATGACCGCTTGAGGAAGTCGACTTGGAGCAGCAGCAGGTTTTCGGCCACCTGCTCCTGTGCCGCCATGTGCGTCACCCCGGACAGCGGCAGCACCTCGTGCGGGCGGCCCGCCGCCAGCAGCGCCGAGGACAGCCGCAGCGAATGGGCCACGACCACATTGTCGTCCGCGAGGCCGTGCACGATCAGCATCGGGCGGTGCGGCTGCACCGCTCCGGACAGCCCCTCGTCCGTGATCAGCGAGTTCTCCGCGTAGACCGCCGGTTCCTCGTCCGGGTGGCCGAGGTAGCGCTCCTGGTAGTGGGTGTCGTACAGACGCAGATCGGTGACCGGCGCGCCCACCACCGCCGCGTGGAAGACATCGGGCCGGCGCAGCGCGGCGAGCCCGGCGAGATAACCGCCGAAGGACCAGCCGCGGATGGCCACCCGCTCCATGTCCAGGGGAAAGGATCCGGCCAGCGCCCGGAGGGCATGCACCTGGTCGTCCAGGGCGTACTCCGCGAGCCGCCGGGAGACCGACTTCTCCCACCCGGGGGAGCGGCCCGGGGTTCCCCGGCCGTCCGCGACGATCACCGCGAAGCCCTGGTCGGCGAACCACTGCGAGGTCAGATGGGCGTGGTGCGCGGCGACCACGCGCTGGCCGTGCGGACCGCCGTACGGGTCCAGCAGCACCGGCAGCGGACCGTCGCCGTCCTGATAGCCGCTCGGCAGCAGCACCGCACACGGAATCTCCCGTTCCCCGGCCAGGACGAGCCGGGGGCGGGCCGTCAGGGACGGCTGCTCGGCGTGCGAACCGATCGTGGCGAGCGTCTTCTCCCCGCCGTCGGCATCCAGCCGCACCACCTCCACCTGGGTGCCGGGCCGATCCAGCGACGCCTGGGACAGCACGGTCAGCGCCCCACCGCGCACCGCGGAGGACACCGTCGGATACGGGCGCTCGCCCACCCGCTCCCAGCCGCCCTGGTCACCGCTGCCGCGGAACCAGGCGCGGTAGACGCCGATGTCGTGCACCTCGGTGCCGCTCGCGGAGAACAGGACATCGTCCTCGCCGATGTCCAGGACGGCCCGGACGTGCAGCGGCGCCCCGGTCAGCGGCCGGTCGCCGACGAACAGCTTGCGCGCGCCGCCCTCGTCCGCGATCCGCACCAGCCGGCCGTCCGGCGTCCAGGCCGGAACCCCGGGGAACGGCTCGACCCACGCCTCGTCCTCGTCCTCGTGCACCGTCCGGGTCGCGCCGGTCGTGGTGTCGACGGTCAGATAGCGCTGATCGCGCTGGTCGCGGGCCTGTACGAGCAGCAGCGGCGGACCGGCCGCGGACCAGTGGACGCGCGCCAGATAGGGGTAGCGCTCGAAGTCCCAGACGATGTCGGTGCGGGTGCCGTCCAGGCCGAGCAGGGTGAGGGTGACCTCGGCGTTGCGGGTGCCGGCCGCCGGGTACGCGACCTGGGCGGGCTCCCGGTCCGGATGGGCGGGGTCGGAGATCCACCAGCGCCGCACCGGCGCCTCGTCGACCCGCGCGGCCAGCACCGCGTCGCTCTCCGGTGACCACCAGAAACCCCGGTAACGCCCCATCTCCTCGGCGGCGATGAACTCCGCGAGCCCCCAGGTCACCTCGGGCCCGTCGGGCTCGGCCAGCACCCGGTCCGCCCGCCCGCCGGCCGCCGCGCCGCCCTCGCCGCCGTCTTCGTCCGAGGTCGCGACGCCGTCCACCGGCACCACCCGCAGCCGGCCGTCCGCCACAAAGGCCACCTGCCGGCCGTCCGGCGAGGGCCGGGGGTCCACCACCGGCCCCTGGACCGGGAGTTCACGGGTGGTGCCGGCCCGCAGCTCGGAGACGAACAGCCGCCCCGAGAGCGTGAAGGCCGCCAACTCCACGGCGGAGTCCGTCGCATAGCCGACGATGCCCGCCGAGCTCTCCCGGCTGCGCTCGCGGCGGGCCCGCTCCTGCGGGGGGAGGTCCTCGTCCGCACCGGCCAGCAGGGCCCGCGGGTCGGCGGCCGGGAACTCCCGTCCCTCTTCCAGGTCGAGTACCCACAGCTGCTGACTGGGGTCGGTGCCCGCACCGGAGCGGAGGAAGGCGACGCGCGCGCCGTCGGGGGAGAGGGCGTAGCTGCGCGGGGCGCCCAGGGTGAAGCGCTGCGTACGGGCGTACTGCCGCGGGAACGAAGGCTGTCCGGTCATGGGGCCGAGCCTAGGGCCTGTCTTCGGGGTCCCGCCCGCCTCCGGGAGAACGACGGGATTTCGACGAAACCGCCTAGGGGTTTCGCGCCGGTCGGGGCCGGGTCGTGGCCGGGGCGGAGCCGCCCGTTCCGCCCTCGACGGCGGACCGGCTCACCCCGGTCGCGCTCGTGAAGATCATGTGCGCCCCCGTTCTGCTTCCGTGCTCCGACTTATGCGCTAGCGCGGAAAGTTATGATCCCTTGCGCGTAGTGGGTACGGGGTAAAGAGCCCTTGGCATACCCGGGTGCGCGGGTCGTGAAGTCGGTCCGGGCACCCTGAACTCTGTCCGGACCGTGAGTACTTGGAGGTGAGCCGCCGTGGCACTCTCGATTTCGGCGGTGGTGCTGCTGGCGATCATCGTCTTCTTGCTTGTCAAGAAGTCTGGACTGAAGGCCCCGCATGCACTGGTCTGCATGCTGCTGGGCTTCTATCTGGCCAGCTCGTCCATCGCCCCGACGATCAAGCAGCTGACGACGAACGTCGCGGGCATGCTCGGGAACATCAAGTTCTGAGCCGCCGCCGTCCCGGCCCGTCCGCGGTGGGCCCGTCCGTCGGGTGCCCGCCCACCGGGTGTCCGTCCGTCGAAGGCCCGTCCGCCGGCCGGGCACCCGGGTGGCGGACGGGATCGCCTGCGGGCGGCGGACGGGGCGGCTCGTAGGCTGTCGGCATGACCGATCAGCCCGCCCGTCCCCCGCAGCCACCCGCCGGGGGAAGCGCCTCGGCACCCGCCGGGGGGAGCGCCTCGCCCGCCGCCTTTTCCCGGCGGCTGCTGCTGGTGCATGCGCACCCCGACGACGAGTCGATCAACAACGGCCTGACCATGGCCAAGTACGCGGCCGAGGGCGCGCTGGTCACCCTGGTGACCTGCACCCTCGGTGAGGAGGGCGAGGTCATCCCGCCCGAGCTCGCCGCGCTCGCGCCGGACCGCGACGACACCCTCGGCCCGTACCGCGCCGGTGAGCTGGCCGCCGCGATGGCCGCCCTGGGTGTCACCGACCACCGCCTCCTCGGCGGGCCGGGCCGCTACCGGGACTCCGGGATGATGGGCGCTCCCCAGAACGACCGGCCGGACGCCTTCTGGCAGGCCCCGCTCGACGAGGCGGCGGGCGAACTGGTGGCCGTGATCCGGGAGGTCCGGCCGCAGGTCCTGGTCACCTATGACCCGAACGGCGGATACGGCCACCCCGATCACATCCAGGCGCACCGCGTCGCCATGCGCGGTGCCGAGCTCGCCGCGCGGGCGGACTTCCGGCCGGAGCTGGGCCGGGCCCATGAGATCGCGAAGATCTACTGGAACTGCAATCCCCGGTCGGTGGTCGAGGAGGGTTTCGCGCGGCTGCGCGCGGCCGGCCACAGCTTCCCCGGGGTGGCCACCGTCGACGATGTGCCGGGCGTGGTGCCGGACTCCGAGGTCACGGCGTCCCTCACCGGCGAGCCCGGGTACGCGGCCGCGAAGTCCGCGGCGATGCGGGCGCACTACACCCAGATCGCGGTCGACGGGCCGTTCTTCGCGCTCTCCAACGACTTGGGCCAGCCGCTGTTCGGCACGGAGCACTATCGGCTGGTGCACGGCGTCCCGGGCGCCGCGGAGGGGGTCCGGGAGGACGATCTCTTCGCGGGTATCGGCGAAATGGTGGGTATGGAGGAGAGTGCCCGGATTGAGGAGGCGGCGGAATGAGCACGGCGAAGGGCGGCGGCAACGCCGGTGAGGGAAACGGCGGCGCGGCTTCCGGTAACCGGAAGCGGTCGCGGGCGGGCTCGGGCGGAACGTCCGGTATGCCGTCCGGTGCTCCCGTGGCGCCGCTGGCCGGTTCCGTGCCGGCCGCGCCGCTGACGGTGGGACGGGTCGGCATATATGTGCTGCTTCTGGTCGCGGGCGTCCTGGTGGCCGCCGCCGGAACGCTGGTGCAAGCGGCCTGGTTCCCCGGCGGTTTGGTGCTGGCCCTGGCCGGTGTCGGCGGCCTGTTTTACGGGGGCGGCCGGGCGACCGGCACCTCCGCGGGCGTGCTGGTGCCCGGCGCGGCCTGGCTGGTGACCGTGTTCCTGCTGCTCAGCAACGTCCGGCCGGAAGGTGACTTTCTCTTCGGCGCGGGGCTCGGCTCGTACATCTTCCTGCTGGGCGGCATCGTGGTCGCTGTGATCTGCGCCACCGCGCAGCAGATGCGTCCGACGGGTCTCCGGCCCGGCCGAGTTGGCGGATGACGTGGTCCATACCGGGACGGATGCCGCGCCGGACCGGGTGAACGAACCGGGTCCCGGGGGTTCGCCCGGGGCGGGGGTGTTCGTACGCTCCCCGGGTGGCCGCCCGCGGCGGACAGTATGGTGGTGCGCGCCGTCGCGCCGCCCTGGGGGCACCTCCCGGCCTGTGGCCGGGGATCATCTCTGACGAGCGGCGGAGCCAACCGGGAGAACCTGCTTTGAGTCGTGAATCTGACAGTTCGTCCTCCGGCCCCCAGGGCCGTGGCGGAGCCGCGTACCCGTCCGGGACGCCGCCGTACGGCTCGCCCAGGGGAGAGGCCGGCGACACGCCGGCGTCCGGTGCCGCGGCGCAGCCGGAGGAGCCCAAGACCGAGACCACGCTGACGACGCGGATCAAGATCAACATTCCGGGGTCACGCCCCATCCCGCCGGTCGTCGTGCGCAAGCCCGTCGGTGAGGAGGCCGGCATGAACGGATCGGCTGGTTCCGGCGGTTCCGCCGGTTCCCGCGGCACGCCCCGCCCCGCAGAGCGGAACGCGGAGCGTACGGCGAACACGCCCCGGCCGGACGCCCCGGCGGACGAGGCCCCCGCGGGCGGCCCGTCCGAGAAGACCAGCGACTGGTTCGCGCCGCGCAAGCCGCAGGCCGGCGCCGGTGCGTCCTCGTCCACCGGCTCCCACGCGGTGCCGCCCGCCCCGGGCGGTGCCACGCCGCCGCCCGCTCCGTCGGGCCCCACGCCGCCGCAGCGCCCGGACCTGCCGTACTTCTCCGACAGTCCGGCACCGCAGGAGGGCGCCTCGCCGTTCGACGGCGGTGCCCGGCCGGGCACCGGCTCGCCGTTCGACGGTGGTCCGGGCGCGGCCGCCTCGCCGTTCGACGGGGCGGCGCCCGGCGCTACGCCGTTCGACGGCCCCGCCGCTCCCGCCCGCGACCACAGCCCGTTCGACGCCCCGGCGGGCGGCCCGAGCGGTCCGACGACCGGGCCGGCGCGTGGCAATGCGGCGCTCAACCTCCCGCCCGGCTTCAGTGACCCCGGCACCGGCGGCACGCCCCGGATCGACGACACCGCGGAGCTCACCCCGCAGCCGCCGGCGCCGCTCGCCGGTCCGGGCAGCGGTCTCGGCGGCGGCGTCGCCGGCGGACTGCCCACCGCCCCCAAGGGCAAGCGCGGCCCGAAGGGCCCCCAGGGCGGCGCCCCCGGCGGCCGCGACCGGGTGTCCGGCGACACGCTGGTCAGCGGCATCCCGAAGATCCCCGGCGACGAGAAGCCGTCGTCCCCGTCGCCGTTCGCGCAGGCCCCGGCCGGTGAGGGCGACAGCGCCGCCCCCAAGCCGCGGCCCAAGATCCCCGAGCCGATCAACCCGCCCAAGAGGGGCCGTAACAAGCTCGTTCTCGCGGGTGTCGCCGTCGTGGTGCTGGCCGGTGTCGCCTATGGCGCCGGGCTGCTGCTCGACCACGCCGATGTGCCCAACGGCACCACCGTGCTCGGGGTGGACATCGGCGGCACCACCAAGGAAGAGGCCGTCAAGAAGCTGGAGACGGCGCTCAAGGACAGCCGTACCGCGCCGCTCAAGCTCAGCATCGACGGCAAGTCCGCGACCCTGCGGCCCACCACGGCGGGTCTGGACATCGACCCGCAGGCGACGGTGCGCAGGGCGGCCGGCCGGGACTACAACCCGGTCTCCGTCATCGGCTCGCTGGTCGGCGTGCACCGCACGGCCGAGCCCGCGGTGATCGTCGACGACGAGAAGCTACAGATCGCCCTGGAGAACGCCACCGGGCCCGGGGGTGCCACCGAGGACGGCGGGATCACCTTCGAGAACGGCAAGGCGGTGCCGCACTACGGCGCGCCCCACAAGGCGATCGATGTGGACGCGTCCAAGAAGAAGGTCACCGACGCCTACCGCAAGCGCGCCGCGACCGGCACCGACGCACCCGTGATGCTGGCCGCCGGCATCCAGCAGCCGCAGGTCAGCAAGGCCGCGGTGGACAGGGCGCTGAAGCAGTTCGCCGAGCCCGCGATGTCCGGTCTGGTGACGGTCCGTACGGACGCGGCGCACACGGTCTCCTTCAGCCCGCAGAAGTCCATCCCGAAGTTCCTGTCGTTCAAGATCATCAACGGCGCTCTGGTGCCCTACTACGACCGGCCGGCGCTCAAGCAGCTCTACGGCGACACCTTCAACGGCGTCATGGTCACCAAGGGCGACGGCTCCAAGCACCCGGTCAGCGTCGAGGAGGTGGCGAGCGCGGTCGGCAAGGCGCTCCAGGGCACCAGCCCGAGCGAGCGGGTGCAGACCATCGCCACCAACGGCAACTGACCGCCGTACCACGCGATATCGCAGGTGAGAGGCCCCCGCGGGGAGTCTCCCCGGTCACCCCGGGAGGACCCCTAGGGGGCCTCCCCCATGACGGATGTCATGGGGGAGTGCTGACAGCCGGCACTGCCGCGCGGCGTGCGGAGGCCGGATGCTGAACAGCATGACGAGCACAGCGGCCACCACCGCCGACACCACCACCACCACCGCGACGGCGGAGCGGGCACCCGTGGTCAGCTTCCGGCGGGTCAGCAAGAGTTACGGCGCGGTGCGCGCGGTCTGCGACCTCGACCTGGAGCTGTCCCCGGGAGAGACCGTCGCCCTCCTCGGCCCCAACGGCGCGGGCAAGTCCTCCGCCCTCGATCTGCTCCTCGGGCTGCGCACCCCCGACTCCGGCACGGTCACCCTCTTCGGCACGACCCCGCAGCGCGCCATCGAGCAGGGCAGGGTCGGCGCGATGCTCCAGAGCGGCGGCCTGATGGAGGGCGTCAAGGTCAGGGAGCTGGTCAAGCTCGCCCGCGATCTGCATCCCCGCGGCCATCCGCTCGACCAGATCCTGGCCGCCGCCGATCTCACGGCCATCGCCGACCGCAAGGTCGACAAGCTCTCCGGCGGCCAGGAACAGCGGGTGCGCTTCGCCCTCGCCACCGCGGGCGGCAGCGATCTGCTCGTGCTGGACGAGCCGACCACCGGGATGGACGTCACCGCCCGGCAGACCTTCTGGGCCGCGATGCGCCGGCAGGCCAACGAGGGCCGTACGGTCCTCTTCGCGACGCACTACCTCGAAGAGGCCGACGCGATCGCCGACCGGGTGATCCTGCTGCACCGCGGCCGGGTGCTGGCCGACGGCACCGCCGCCGAGATCAAGTCCCGGGCCGGCGCCCGCCGGGTCACCTTCGACCTCGACGAGCCGGCCGGCCCCGGGGCGCTGGACGGCCTGCCCGCGCTGCTCTCCCTGGAGGTCTCGGGCCGCACGGTCCGCATCCGGTCCCGCGACGCCGACGCCACCGTCCACGCGCTGTACGCCCGCGGGCTCTACCCACGCCACCTCGAAGTCTCCGGCCTCGGCCTGGAGCAGGCATTCATCGCCCTGACCACCGCCTCCGACGCCGGCCCCGCCGAGGAGGCGGCACGATGACCACTCTGATCAAGCTGGAGATCGTCCGCGCCCTGCGCAACAAGAAGTTCATGTTCTTCTCGGTGATCTATCCGCCGGTGCTCTACCTGATCATCGCCGGCGGCGCGGACAGCACGCCCCTCCCCGGGATGAAGCTGGACATGGGTCTGTATTTCATGGTGTCCATGGCAGCATTCGGTGCCATGACCGCCGTGCTGCTGGGCAACAGCGAGCGCATCGCCAAGGAGCGCGAGAAGGGCTGGGTGCGGCAGCTGCGGCTGACGGCACTGCCCGGCCGCGGCTATGTCGCCGCCAAGATGGCCGCCGCCGCGACCGTCAGCCTGCCCTCGATCCTGCTGGTCCTGATCGTCGCCGCGGTGGTCAAGGGCGTCCGCCTGGAGCCCTGGCAGTGGATCGCCATCGCCGGCGGCACCTGGCTCGGCAGCTTCGTCTTCGCCGCGCTCGGCGTCGCCCTCGGCTATCTGGCCACCGGTGACGCGGTCCGCCCGATATCGATGCTCTGCTACTTCGGCCTGGCCTTCCTCGGCGGCCTGTGGATGCCGCTGACGATCCTGCCGCAGTGGGTGCAGAACATCGCCGAGTGGCTCCCGACCCACGCCTACGCGGCGCTCGGCACCGCCGTCGAGGCCGGCGGCGCACCGCACCTCAAGGACGTGGCCATCCTGGCCGGCTATCTGCTGGTCTTCACCGCCGGTGCGGCCGGCCTGTACCGAAAGGACACCCACAAGGCGTGAGAGGCACGACGGGGACAGGTGAGCCGGCGGACCGCAGTCCCATGCTGATCGGGCAGCCGCCCAGCAACCGCCGCCAGGCGCTGGTCAAGACGATGTGGATCTCCCTCTGGCTGCTGTATCTGGCCGGCCCGGTGAGCGGGCTGCTGCGGCCCGGCGTCCCCACCGCCGAGCGGATCTGGGGCGGCCTCGGGCTCACGCTCTTCGTCCTCTGCTACTTCGGCCTGGTCTTCCGCCACATCTGGGGCGAGCGGAGCCGCTCGGTGGTCCACGGCTCCCTGGTGCTGCTGCTGGTGCTGTCCATGGTGCTGTCCTGGACGCTGGACTCCTCCTGGCTGGTGCTGTTCATCTTCACCAGCGTGGGCTGCGGAGTGGTGCTGCCCTGGCAGCTGTCGCGCTGGTCCATCCCGCTGGTCACCCTGGTGCTGCTCCTCGTCGGCGCCCACGATCCGCAGATCCGCGGCTACTACCTCTTCGCCTACGGGCTCCCGGCGCTGGGCTGCGGTTTCCTGATGGTCGGCGTGCAGCATCTGATCCATACGTCCAGGGAACTGCGCGCCGCCCGCGAGGAGGTCGCCCGCCTCGCCGCCAACGACGAGCGGCTGCGGCTCTCCCGCGATCTGCACGACCTCCTCGGCCACTCCCTCTCCCTGATCACGCTCAAGAGCGAGCTGGCCGGCCGGCTGCTGCCCGACCGGCCGGCCGACGCCGCCCGGCAGGTCGCCGACATCGAACGGGTCAGCCGGCAGGCCCTGCTCGATGTCCGGGAGGCGGTCACCGGCTACCGCCGCCCCCGGCTCGCCGTCGAACTCGCCGGGGCGCGGACCGCGCTGCGCACCGCGGGCATCACGGCCGTCGTCGCCCCGGCCCTGGAGAGCGAGTACCGCGGGCTCGCCGTCGACGAGGAGGGCGCCCTGGCCTGGGCGCTGCGCGAGGCCGTCACCAACGTCATACGCCACAGCGGCGCCCGCCGCTGCGAGCTGCTGCTCACCGAGGAGTCCGAGGCCGACGAGCGCCACTGCCTGTGCCTGACGGTGCTCGACGACGGCACCGGCCCGCCCCGCGACCGGCACGACGGCAACGGCCTCAGCGGTCTGCGCGAGCGCCTCGCCCTGGCGGACGGCCGGCTGGAAACCGGCCCCGCCCCGCGCGGCCGCGGCTTCGCACTGCGCGCCACTGTCCCCCTGAGCGGCTCCGCCACGGGCCCCTCCCCGTCCCTTCGAACCCCATAGGGTGACCCGCATGATCAGAGTGCTGCTGGCGGAGGACCAGTCGATGGTCCGCGAGGCGCTGGCCGCGCTGCTGTCGCTGGAGGACGACCTGGAGGTCGTGGCCCAGGCGGCGCGCGGCGACGAGGTCCTCCCCGCCGCGCGGGCGCACACGGTGGACGTCGCCCTCCTGGACATCGAGATGCCCGGAATGAACGGACTGGACGCGGCGGCCGCGCTGCGCGACGCCCTGCCCACGGTGAAGACCGTCATCCTCACCACCTTCGGCCGCCCCGGCTATCTGCGCCGCGCCATGGAGGCGGGCGCCGACGCCTTCCTGGTCAAGGACGCCCCGGCGGCCCGGCTCGCCGACGCGATACGGCGCGTGCTGCGCGGCGAGCGGGTCATCGACCCGGCGCTGGCGGCCGCCGCGCTCGCCGACGGCGCCAGCCCGCTGACCGGGCGCGAGCGCGAGGTGCTGCTGACGGCCGCCGACGGCGCCACCAATGCCGAGATCGCCGCCGCACTCCAGCTGTCCGCGGGCACGGTCCGCAACTACCTCTCCACCGCCATCCAGAAAACGGGCGCCCGCAACCGCGCCGAGGCGGTCCGCACGGCCCGCGACAAGGGCTGGCTGTAGCCCGGCGGGCGGCAGCCGGTCCCGCGCGCGCCGGGACCTTCGTCCCGGTGCGGTCTGCGGCGGAGTCTTGCAGGCTTGAAGTGTTATGCCTGCCGACCGATCCACCGAGCACCGCGTCTGGGCTCCCCTGCTGCTCATCCTGGTGATCCTCCTCGTCGCCGTGCTGGATGCGACGACCGGCCCGGAACTGCACATCTCGGCCTTCCTGGGCATCGCCCCGCTGTACGCCGCGCTGCGCTGCTCGTTCCGACGGACGCTCCTGGTGGCCGTCGTCTTCGTCGTCAGCCTGACCTACATCGACCTCTTCACGGTCCCCGACTGGGCCCCGGCCAGCCGGGTCGTCGGGATCTTCGGCGCCTTCCTGGTGGCCGTCTTCTCCCTGATGCTGTGCCGCACCCGCCTCCAGCGGGAGGCCCTGCACGCCCGGACCCGGCTGGTCGCCGACACCGTGCAGCGGGCGATGCTGCGCGAGCTGCCGCTCAGCGCCGGCGCGGTCGAGGCGTACGGCTTCTATGTCTCCGCCCAGGAGGGGGCCCGGGTCGGCGGGGACATCTACGAGGCCATCGACACCCCGCACGGCCTCCGGCTGATGATCGGCGACGTACAGGGCAAGGGCATGCCGGCGATCGGCGCGGGCGTCGAGGTGCTGGCGTCGTTCCGGGAGGCCGCGCAGTACCAGGAATCGCTGGAGTCGGTGGCCGAGCGCATGGAGCAGGCGCTGGTCCGGCACAACGCCCGCTCCGTCGAGCAGGGCGCCGACGAGCGCTTCGTCACGGCGCTGCTGCTGGAGATCCGCACCGCGGCCGGTTCACGGCAGGGGCGGGTGCTGTCCTGCGGCCACATCCCGTACTACCTGGTGCGCCACGGCGAGGTCACCGAGCGCCGGGACGGCGAGGGCGGCCTGCCGCTCGGCCTGGGCATGCTCGGCGGCGGGCCCCGGCACAGCGTCCGCATCCACCCCGACCCCGACGACTGGATCGTGCTGTGCACGGACGGGGTGACCGAGGCGCGCGGCAAGGACGGGGAGTTCTACCCCCTGGCCGAGCGGCTGGCCGGGTGGACGGACCTGGAGCCCCCGGAGCTGGCCCGCACCCTCCGGGCCGATCTGGAGCGCTTCACCGGCGGCGACCTCAAGGACGACGCGACCGCGCTGGTCGTCCGGCGCACCCCCGCCGCCACTCAGTTGAGCATGGCCCGTGCCGCCGCGGCCTGACGCCGTATCGCGAGCGCCCCGGCCGCGTCGACGGCCTCCACCACCCGGGCGTACTCCTCCAGCTCGGCCGCCCCGGCCAGGAACTCACCACGCTGGACGAGCAGTTGGGCACGCTCATGACGCAGCCGCGCCGGATGGCTCGGCAGCAGCAGCGACAGCTCCAGCGCCCACAGCTGCACCGCGCTGTGCTCCGGGCGGGCCTGCGCCCAGGCCCGGATGTTGTTGAGGATCCGCAGCACGATCTCCAGCGGATCGGCGGGCGTCATCATCTGCGCGCTCAGCGGCTCCCCGGTCGCCCCCGCGACCAGCAGCTCCGCGTCCTCGTCGGTGAGCGGCCGGCCGCCCGCGAACGGATCGGCCAGGACATGGCTGCCTGCGGGATCGCCGAAGCCGACGACGAAATGGCCCGGCAGCGCCACCCCGTACACCGGGGCCCCGGCCCGCCGGGCGACCTCCATCCACACCACCGACAGCAGGATCGGCAGGCCCCGGCGCCGCCGCAGCACCTCGTGCAGCAGTGAGGACTCCAGCCGCCGGTAGTCGGCGGGCGAGCCGCCGAAGCCGCACCGGGTGCCGAGCAGCTCGCTGAGATTGCGGGCCCAGGCCCCGGGGCCGCCGGCCGGGGCGTACGGGAGCAGCCCGGCCAGCCGGTCCAGCTCGATCTGCACCGCGTCACAGCCCGCCTCGTCCAGCGCGGGATCGGCCTCGGCGCCGATCAGCAGACACAGCAGCGCCAGATCGGGCCGCTCGGCCCGCGCGGCCTCGGCGAACTGCTGCCGCCGTGCGGCGCGGGCGCCGTCCCGCTCCGGCTCGGGTTCCTGGGGCATGTCGGTGAATGACCCCTTCAGCGCCGGCCGCCGGGCCGGGCACGCCGGTAGTGATAGCCGTGGTGCTCGGTGAAGCCCAGCCGGTCGTAGAACGCGAGAGCGTCCGCGTTGTCGGCCTCGACCTGGAGATACGCGGCCGAGGCGCCCTCTTCCAGGGCCCGCTCGGCGAGCGCCGCCATCACCAGCGTGGCCAGCCCCTGCCGCCGTGCGGCCGGTGCCACCTCCAGGGCCGCGAAGCCCGCCCAGCGCCCGTCGACGACCAGCCGTCCGATCGCCGCCGTCCCGCCGTCCGCGCCGCGCACCGTCGCGAACCACACCGACGGCCCGCCGGTCAGCACCTGCCGGGCGATCCGGGTGGCCTCCTCCGACGCGGCCGCCTCACCGGTCCGGTTGTACAGCGCCAGCCAGTCCGCGCCGGGCTCCCGCGAGAGCAGGGCGCGGGAGGTGTCGGCGTCGGTGTCGGCGAGCGGCGCCAGCGCCGCGATCCGGACGGTGGTGTACCGCTCGTCGGTCCAGCCGCGCTCCGCCAGCTCCGCGGCCAGCCGTTCATCGCTGTCGGCCAGCCCGGTGGCGACCACGATCACCGGCGGCAGACCACGCTCCTCATACCACTGGCCGATCCGCTCCAGCGCAGCTTCCAGCGGGACACCGGGGTCGCCGAGCGGCAGCACCGAATTGGCGCGGCGGGTGAATCCGCCGGATGCCCGCAGCGTCCACTCCCCGAGACGCGCCGTCTCCACGGCGGGCCAGCCGCGGGCCGCGACGGTCTGGAGCTCGCGGGCGGTGGCGGCGGGCCCGCGCCGGCGGGCCGGTTCCCCAGTGGACGGCCGCGCGGCCCCGTGCCGGGCGCCGGCCGGACGGTCGGGCACCACCTTGGCCGCCACCAGCGAGGACTCCTCGATCCGTACGGTCTCGCCGTTGCGCCGTGTGATGCTCAGCACACCTTGATCCCAGGATGTGAGAACGCCGACCGCGTCGGTGAACGCGGGAACCCCCGCACCGCCCCCGGTCAGACGCCGGACGGATACCCTTTTGCCCACGTCAGCACGGGTGATCCGGACCTCCGCGCGTCCGCCGGCCAGGAATTCCATCGCTCAAACCGCCCCTCTTGTTCGTCTCGCGCCCGGGAACGGAGATACTAGATGGCGGGCATCGACGACGCCGCGCTCCCGCGCGCCCAGCGGCGGTACTGCCAATCGGTCCGCCGGCCCTACCGAGGAGGAACGACAGCGTGACCTACGTCATCGCGCAGCCTTGTGTCGACGTCAAGGACAAGGCGTGCATCGAGGAGTGCCCGGTCGACTGCATCTACGAGGGCTCCCGGTCCTTGTACATCCACCCGGACGAATGCGTCGACTGTGGCGCCTGTGAACCGGTCTGCCCGGTCGAGGCGATCTTCTACGAGGACGACACCCCGGAGGAGTGGAAGGACTACTACAAGGCGAATGTGGAGTTCTTCGACGAGCTCGGTTCGCCCGGTGGCGCCAGCAAGCTCGGTCTGATCGAGCGGGACCACCCCTTCATCGCGGCCCTGCCGCCGCAGAACCAGTAACGACCCGAGGACCAAGGGGGAGCCTGCCCGCTCCCTCTTGCTCCCGTGTCGTGGGGGGCACCTCCAGCGTCAGCCACGGGAGGTCGACGGCGCCGCCCCGGTCCCGTACGGCCTGCCGCCGTACGGGACCGCAGCATTTTCCGCCGAGGGCCCCGCACCACCCGAGAAAGAGAGCACCGTGGGCGCAGCATCGTCATCCCGGCCCGAGTCGCTTCGCGACCGCCTTCCGGTATTCCCGTGGGACCGCCTGGAGCCGTATAAGGCCACCGCCGCCGCGCACACCGACGGCATCGTGGACCTGTCCGTCGGCACCCCGGTGGACCCGGTCCCCGCGCTGGTGCGGCAGGCGCTGACCGACGCGGCCGACAGCCCCGGCTACCCGACGGTGTGGGGCACGGCCGCGCTGCGGGACGCGCTCACCGGCTGGGCCGCCGAGCGGCTCGGCGCCCGGGGCCTGGAGCACACCAATGTGCTGCCGGTCGTCGGCTCCAAGGAGCTGGTGGCCTGGCTGCCCACCCAACTGGGCCTCGGCCCCGGCGACAAGGTCGGCTACCCCCGGCTGGCCTACCCGACCTACGAGGTCGGCGCCCGGCTGGCCGGCGCCGAGCCGGTCGTCTACGACGACCCCACCGAGCTGGACCCCAACGGTCTGAAGCTGCTCTGGCTGAACTCGCCGTCCAACCCCACCGGCCGGGTGCTGAGCGCCGACGAGCTGCGCCGCACCGTCGCCTGGGCGCGCGAGCACGGGGTGCTGGTCTTCAGCGACGAGTGCTACCTGGAACTGGGCTGGGAGGCCGACCCGGTCTCCGTGCTGCACCCGGACATCTGCGGCGGCTCCCACGACGGCCTCGTCGCCGTCCACTCGCTCTCCAAGCGCTCCAACCTGGCCGGCTACCGCTCCGCGTTCCTCGTCGGTGACGCCGCGGTCCTCGGCGACCTGCTACAGATCCGCAAGCACGGCGGCATGATGATCGCGGCGCCCGTGCAGGCCGCCACCGTCGCGGCGCTGGGCGACACCGCCCATGTCGCCGAGCAGCGTGCGCGCTACGCCCGCCGCCGCGCCGCGCTGCGCGGCGCCTTCGAGGCCGCCGGCTTCCGCATCGAGCACAGCGAGGCCGCGCTCTACCTCTGGGCGACCCGCGACGAACCCTGCTGGGACACCGTCGGCGACCTCGCCAAGCGCGGCATCCTCGTCGCCCCCGGCGAGTTCTACGGCCCGGCGGGGGAGCGGTTCGTACGGATCGCCTTCACCGCCACCGACGAGCGGGTGGACGCGGCGGTGCGCCGGCTGGCGGACTGAGCCGCGGCTGACCACGCGCAGGGGCCCGGGGAGAGTGAACTCCCCGGGCCCCTGCGTCGTACGGGCGGACCGCCGGTCAGCGGCCGCCGAGCGGCAGACCGCCGAGCAGGCCGGTGGCGGGCGCGAGCAGGCCCTTGGGCGAGCCGACGAGCCCCTTGGCGGCGTCGAGCGGCAGCGAGCTGGTCGAGACGCCCTTCTTGGCGATCGGGCGGGCCACGCCCTCCGCCTTGTCAACGGCGGCCTGGGTGAACGGCATGGCCTTCTTCACGACGGGGCCGGCGGTCTCGACGAGCGCCGGGGCGAGCTTCGTGGCGGCCTTGCTGCCGGCCGCGTTCACCAGGCCGACGCCGTCGCGCGCGGTGTGGTCGAGGGTCGCGCTGGTGTTCTGGGAGTCCAGGGGCGCCGTCAGTCCGCCGAGTGCCTTGGTGGGCAGCTCCGCAGCGCTCGCGGAGCCGGCCGCAGCGACCACGGGAGCGGCACCCGCTGCAACGAGCAGGGCGGCTCGGGCGATCCGACGCGTAACGGGGAGGGACATGGTGCTCCTTTTACGGAGAAGGACTCGTACTTCTGACAGATGTGCCATGTCCGCCTGGCGGACGCACTGACTACCGCGTCAGAACCCCGAAGGTTGCGGTGAACTCCGG
This sequence comes from Streptomyces sp. bgisy130, assembly GCF_057708345.1. Taxonomy (NCBI): domain Bacteria; kingdom Bacillati; phylum Actinomycetota; class Actinomycetes; order Kitasatosporales; family Streptomycetaceae; genus Streptomyces; species Streptomyces sp. bgisy130. Next base: position 32,237 of record NZ_JBYISA010000027.1, on the reverse strand, counting down.
TAAAGAGTTGGTAACGCGTCACATAATCGGCCCTGGATAAAGACGGGCAATATGTGCACACGCCGAGGTGCCGCGGAAACGTCACAGCCCTTTGCGTACAAGGGAATTGACGGAAGGCGTGCGCGGGATGCGGTCAACTCGCCTTCTGTGAAAGGGAATTGCTACCGGTGCCCCTTCCGGGCGACCGGGCAAACTATTGCGCGGTGACGATTCGCACATGGTGCGCGGCCACCGCGGAATCGTCCGGCTTCCGCTGCCAGCCCTTCCCCGCATCGTCCGCCTGCCACATCCGGCCGGCGTAAGAGATCTGTTCGATGCGCAGCTCGGCGGAGTGCGCCATCGCCCACATGGCCAGCTCCCAGCCGCGCCGCTCGGCATCGCCCGCGCCCACCGCACCGGACTGCCGCACCGGTATCGTCACGCCGCTCCCGCCGCCCGTGGCACGGCCCTTGCCGTCGCCCGTCCGCGGCAGCACCCCGGCGCCGAACTCCCGCACCAGCCGCTCCCGCAGCGCCGCGGCGCCACCCGCCTGCCCGTCCACCGGGCGGCTCTCCGTGCAGGTCATCGCGTCCCGGTCGCGGCCCGAGAGCGCGCCGGTCAGCCGAGCGGCGTTCGCCTCGTGCTTCGCGTACGCCTGCGGATAGCCGCTGCGCTGCACCTTCTGCGCAGCGACGGTCAGCGGCAGCCGGGAGTAGCCGGGCACCTTCGCCAGATGCCGGTAGAACTCCCCGGCCGAATAGACCGGATCCATGATCTGCTGCACGCTGCCCCAGTCCTGCGACGGCCGCTGCTGGAAGAGCCCGACCGAATCCCGGTCACCGAAGTCGATGTTGCGCAGCCCCGACTCCTGCATCGCGGTCGCCAGCGCGATCGTCACCGCCCGCTCCGACAGGCCGCGCGAGGACGCCACCGCCGAGATCGTCGCGGCGTTCGCGGCCTGCTCCGGGGACAGCTCGTAATCCTTCGCGTCCCCTTCGGCGCGCACCGTGCACTGCGGTGCTCCCGGGCCACCGGTCACGAACTGGACCACGAGATAGCCGGCCAGTCCGATCAGTACGGCGACGGCTGCGGCGGCACGCCACAGACGGGCGCGGCGGCGGGGGGCTGAGGGCTGTGCGGACACGGGCCCACCGTACTGGAGTGCTGCCGATAGGGTCGGATCCATGGAGCGCTCCACAGATCACCCCGCCCTCGACCTCTCGCTCGACGCCGCCGCGCTCACCGCGCAGCTCGTCGACTTCCCCTCCGAGAGCGGCAACGAGAAGGCCCTCGCCGACGCCGTCGAGCACGCGCTGCGCGCGCTCCCGCACCTGACCGTCGACCGCTACGGCAACAACGTCGTGGCCCGCACCGACCTGGGCCGCGCCGAGCGGGTGGTGCTCGCCGGACACCTCGACACCGTGCCGATCGCCGACAACGTCCCCTCCCGGCTGGACGAGAACGGCGTGCTCTGGGGGTGCGGCACCTGCGACATGAAGTCCGGGGTCGCCGTCCAGCTGCGGATGGCCGCCACCGTCCCGGCCCCCAACCGCGACCTGACCTTCGTCTTCTACGACAACGAAGAGGTCGCCGCGCACCTCAACGGCCTCGGCCATGTCGCCGACGCCCACCCCGACTGGCTCACCGGGGACTTCGCCGTCCTCCTGGAGCCGTCCGACGGCCAGGTGGAGGGCGGCTGCCAGGGCACCCTCCGGGTCCTGCTGCGCACCACCGGCGAGCGCGCCCACTCCGCCCGCAGCTGGATGGGCGCCAACGCGCTGCACGCCGCCGCCCCGATCCTGGCGAAGCTCGCCGCGTACGAACCGCGCCGCCCGGTCATCGACGGCCTCGAATACCGCGAGGGCCTCAACGCCGTACGCATCGAGGGCGGCGTCGCCAACAACGTCATCCCGGACGCCTGCACGGTCACCGTGAACTTCCGCTACGCACCGGACCGCACCCCCGACGAGGCGGTGGCCCACGTCCGCGAGGTCTTCGCGGACTGCCCGGTGGACGAGTTCGTCATCGACGACCACTCCCCGGGCGCACTGCCGGGGCTCGCCCACCCGGCGGCCAAGGCGTTCATGGAAGCCGTCGGCGGCACCGCGATGCCCAAGTTCGGCTGGACCGATGTCTCGCGCTTCAGCTCCCTGGGTGTCCCGGCCGTCAACTACGGCCCCGGCTACTCCCTGCTCGCGCACAAAAAGGACGAGCGGGTGGAAATCGACCGCATCCTGCACTGCGAGGAACGGCTGCGTGCCTGGCTGACGGCCTGACGCCCCCCGGGCCCGCCGCCGACCGCTCGCCTCCCCACCGAATTCCCCTGCTCTTCATGTCGGCGGATCTACGCTGAACAGGCAAACGATCTGCCAGCGGAGGGAGCACGACATGGCCAGTCCCGAGGGAGCACCGGTCCCTGAGGAGCAGCGGCTGGGTCCCGTACTGCGCCGCCAGGAGCAGGTACAGGCCGGCACCACCGACCAGCGGCTGCTGGACTCCGAAGGCCCCTCCGAGTGGGTGCACACCGATCCCTGGCGCGTGATGCGCATCCAGTCGGAGTTCGTGGAGGGCTTCGGCGCGCTGGCCGAGCTGGGTCCGGCCGTCAGCGTCTTCGGCTCGGCCCGTACGCCGCGTGACTCCATGGAGTACGACGCCGGGGTACGGATCGGCCGGGCCCTGGTCGACGCCGGCTTCGCGGTGATCACCGGCGGCGGCCCCGGCGCCATGGAGGCCGCCAACAAGGGCGCCAACGAGGCCGGTGGCACCTCCGTCGGGCTGGGCATCGAGCTGCCCTTCGAGCAGGGCATGAACGAGTATGTGAACCTCGGCGTCGACTTCCGCTACTTCTTCGTCCGCAAGACGTGCTTTGTGAAGTACGCCCGGGGCTTCGTGGTGCTCCCCGGCGGCCTCGGCACCCTCGACGAACTCTTCGAGGCGCTCACCCTCGTCCAGACCCGCAAGGTCACCCGCTTCCCGATCGTGCTGTTCGGCACGGCCTACTGGAGCGGCCTCGTCGACTGGCTGCGCGACACCCTCATCGCCCAGGGCAAGGCATCCATGCACGACCTGGAACTCTTCCACCTCAGCGACGACGTGGACGAGGCAATCGCCTTGGTGACTAAGGAGGTCGGGATCTAGGGGGCGGGGGGCCGGGCCTCGCGCCGAGTGGTGCGGCGCGGGCCCCGGGCTGAACGGGGTCGCCCGGGCTCCCGCCGACCGGCGAGGCCCGGGCCCCCCGACCGGCGAGGCCCGGGGGGAATGCCGCCGTCGCCAACGGGCGCTGCCCGGGAATGCGGGCGCCGGCCGGGCGCCGCCTGGAAATGCCCCTGCCGACCGGCCAGGCCCGGGAATTCCGCCGCCGGCCCCCGGCAGGCGCCCGGCCGGCGCCCGCCCCGGGAATACCCCCGCCCCCCATCCCGTTGTCGGCCCCGAGGGGGCTCACGCACCCCCTACGGCATCCGTTCGCACGAGCCCTAAGGGCCGTCTCCCTCAGGCCAGGCCCCGGCGGGCGACGGCCGGGGGCCGGTGGCCGGCGATCGAGGCCACCATGTCCAGCACCTGCCGGGTCTCGGCGACCTCGTGGACGCGGTAGACCCGGGCGCCCAGCCAGGCCGAGACGGCGGTGGTCGCGAGGGTGCCGAGGACCCGTTCCTTGACCGGCTTGTCGAGCGTCTCGCCGACGAAGTCCTTGTTGGACAGCGAGACCAGCACCGGGAAGGGCGTATCACCTGCTCCGGCGAAGCCGAGAGCTCGGGGATCGGCCTCCGCCATCTCGCCGAGCCGGCGGGTCGCCTCCAGGCTGTGCCGGGTGTTCTTCCCGAAGTCGTGCCCCGGGTCGATCATGATCGCGTCCCGCCGGACGCCCAACTCCACGGCCCGTTCGGCCAGTCCGAGCGTCACCCGAAGGATGTCCGCCATCACGTCGTCGTAGGTCACCCGGTGCGGCCGGGTCCGTGGTTCGGCGCCGCCCGCGTGGGTGCACACCAGGCCGACGTCATAGCGCGCGGCAACCTCGGCGAGCCGTGGATCGACGCCGCCCCAGGCGTCGTTGAGCAGATCCGCGCCGGCCTCGCACACCGCCTCGCCGACCTCGTGCCGCCAGGTGTCGACGCTGATCACCACATCGGGGAAGCGCTTGCGGACCTCGGAGACGAACCCGACCGTGCGGCGGGCCTCCTCCTCGGCGCTCACCTCCTCGCCGGGACCGGCCTTGACGCCGCCGATGTCGATGATCGCGGCACCGTCGGCCACCGCCTGTTCCACCCGGTCGAGGGCGGGCTCGTCACGGAACGTGGCGCCCTGGTCGTAGAACGAGTCCGGCGTCCTGTTGACGATCGCCATGATCACCGGCTCATGCGCGCCGAACTCGCGATTCCCCAGCCGCAGCATTCCCTGACTCCCTCTCCGTGGTCCGGGAGCGACCCTAACTGTCACACCCGCATGGCACGATCAGTGCAGGCACATAGTCCGGGGAGTTGGTCGTGTTCTGGTTCTTGCTGATCGCGATGGTCGTGGTGGTGGCCGCGGTCACGCTCGTGGTGGTCGGCGGCGGTGACGGCGGTGGGCTGCGGGATTCCGAGCCGGACCGGCTGCACGACCCGCTGCCGGAGGACCGCCCCGTGGCCCGCGCCGATGTCGCCGCCGTCCGCCTGCCGGTGACCGTCCGTGGCTATCGGATGACCGAAGTCGACGACGTCCTGGACCGGCTGGGCGCCGAACTCGCCGAGCGGGACGCCCGGATCGCCGAGCTGGAGGCCGCGCTGGCCGGGGCGCATGCCTCCGCCATGGGCGGCCCGGGGCTGATACAGGACGGCCCGCCGGTGCTCGGGCCGGTGCCGGAGACGGGGCCCGCCCCCGGGCGCGGCGACCGGAAATCCGCGGACGCACCCGAAGCGCCCGGTCAGCGGCCGGACGACGAGGAGCGGGCATGAGCGGCGTGGTGAGGGAACCGGACGGCATCCCGCGCTGCCCGTGGGGCCTGGAGTCGGCGCAGATGGCCGACTACCGCGCCTACCACGACACCGAATGGGGCCTGCCGGTCCATGGCGACGACGCCCTCTTCGAGCGGATGAGCCTGGAGGCGTTCCAGTCCGGGCTCTCCTGGATCACGATCCTGCGCCGCCGCCCCGGCTTCCGCGCCGCGTTCGCCGGCTTCCGGATCGCGGAGGTGGCGCGGTTCACGGACGCGGACGCCGAGCGGCTGCTCACCGACCCCGGCATCATCCGCAACCGCGCCAAGATCGCCGCGACGATCAACAACGCCAAGGTCGCCGCCGAGCTGGCCCCCGGCGAGCTCGACGACCTGATCTGGTCCTTCGCCCCCGCCCGGGCGGGCCGGCCGGTGCCGCGCACCGTCGACGACGTCCAGGCGACGACCCCGGAGTCCACGGCGCTCGCCAAGGACCTCAAGAAGCGCGGCTTCCGCTTCGTCGGCCCGACCACCGCCTACGCGATGATGCAGGCCTGCGGCCTCGTCAACGACCATCTGGCGGAGTGCCACGTCCGGGCGGCCGTGGAGGCGGCGGCCGGCTGACCCGGCCAGCCGGGCGGGGCCGGTCCCAGGGCGGTCAGCGCCCCAGGAAGACCGGCTTCTCCTTCTTCACGAACGCCTCGACCGCGATCCGGTGGTCCTCCGACGCCCCGGCCCGGCCCTGGAGTTCGTCCTCCTTGCCGAGGGTCTCGACGAGCGAGTGCCCCGCCCCGTAGGCCAGCGACTCCTTGAGCGCGGCATACGCGGCGGTCGGGCCCTGGGCCAGCCGGCGGGCGACGGCCGCGGCCTCCTCGGCCAGCTCCTCGGCCGGCACGACCTTGTTGGCGATCCCCAGCTCGTACGCCTCCTGGGCACCGACGTTGCGCGGGAAGAGCAGCAGGTCGGCGGCCCGGCCCTGGCCGATCAGCCGCGGCAGGGTCCAGGACATCCCGGAGTCGGCGGTCAGCGCGACCCCCGCGAAGGAGGTGTTGAAGGAGGCGGAGTCGGCGACCACGCGGTAGTCGGCGGCCATCGCGAAGCCCGCGCCGGCGCCCGCGGCGACCCCGTTGACGCCCGCCACCACGGGCTTGGGCATCTCGGTCAGCGCCGTCACGATGGGGTTGTAGTGCTCACGCACGGTGTTCATGGTCTTCCCGGAGCCGGTGGCCCGGTCCTCGGCCAGCAGGCCGATGTGCTCCTTGAGGTCCTGACCGACGCAGAAGGCGCGCCCGGTGGCGGTCAGCAGAACGGCGCGCACGGCGGAATCGGTGGCGGCCTCCTGGAGCGTGTCCCGCAGCAGGACCTTCGCCTCGATGTTCAGCGCGTTCATCGCGTCGGGGCGGTTGAGCGTGATCGTCGCGAGTCCGTCGGTCACGTCATAGAGCACGGTGTCGGCCATAGTGGGAGTCCCCTCCGTCGCGGCTCGGACTGCTCGGCAGCGGCAGTCAGCGCTCAGGATGCCGGAGATCATCGGGCATCGGCATGTGACGTACATCAAAGATTGCGGGCGCGCCGGGGGTCGGCGGGCGGAGAAGTATTGCAGTCAGCTCTCCGAATTGAGGGGGTTTGCGGGAGCGCGTTGCCGAAGGGATGCAGCCCGATGTTGGTCATCGGGTCGTTCGATGCGGGATAATGGCCTGGAAGCAATGTGTTCGATGCCGGTGACACGTGCCTATTCGGGCCGTCGGCTGAGATGAGCTGGTTTCAGGAAGGGGAACGAGCATGGCGGCCATGAAGCCGCGGACGGGCGACGGCCCGCTCGAGGTGACCAAGGAGGGGCGGGGCATCGTCATGCGTGTTCCGCTCGAAGGCGGCGGGCGGCTCGTCGTCGAGCTGACCCCCGACGAAGCCAAGGCCCTGGGTGAGGCCCTGGACAAGGTCACCGTCTGACAAGGGCGGCGCAACCGGCGGTTTCCCGGGGCTGGCCCCGGTATCCCCAGCCGAATTACCCCGGCCCCGGCATGTGGCGCGCAGTGAAGGCGCGCCGCGTGCCGGGGCCGTTTCGTCCCTCCGGAGCCGGGTGGGTCAACCGCGTTTGACGGCGCAGAGCAGTCCGTCGCCGACCGGCAACAGGGACGGCACGAGGGTCGTGCTCTCCCTTACGGCCCGCAGGAGTTCCCGCAGGCGCAGCACCTCCGCGGGCTGCACCGCCGAATCGACCGTACGGCCGTCCGCGAAGACGCCCTCGAAGCAGACCAGGCCGCCGGGGCGCAGCAGACGCAACGATTCAGCGAGGTACTCCAAGCACTCCATCAGGTCGCCGTCGCAGTACACGAGGTCGTATCCGCCGTCCGCGAGCCGGGGGAGTACGTCCAGGGCCCGGCCGGGGATGAAGCGGGCGCGGTTCCCGGCGAAGCCGGCCGCACGGAACGCCTGCTTGGCGAACGCCTGGCGCTCGGGTTCGAGGTCCACGGTGGTCAGCACCCCGTCGGGCCGCATGCCGTGCAGGAGGTAGATGCCCGACACGCCCGTGCCGGTGCCGATCTCGGCGACCGCCTTGGCGTCCACGGCGGCGGCGAGCAGACGGAGGGCCGAGCCGGTGCCGGTGGTCACCGTGCGGATTCCGGCTTCCCGTGCGCGGTCACGGGACCAGTGCAGGGCGGCCTCGGCGCTGTCGTCGATGGTCCCGGCGCCGTACGCCTCGGCGAATGCCAAGCTCGTCTGCCGGTTGCCGGTAATGGCCCTCTCCTGTCCCCGTAGTTGACGCAACCGTGACTGTATCCGCTGCGTGCGGGAACCCGCAGATGGGACTGGACGTTAAGGAGGGGTAGCGGGATGACGGGGGGATGCACGGTGAAGACCGCGCGAGACGAGAAGCAGGACCAAATGCAGGTCAAAACTGCTTATCCGGAGCTAACGGGCGAGGTGGATATGGTAGGGGCTCTACTGGACACCACCAGAGCCACCAGGGGAGGTGCGGCTGCGGCGGGTGACCGAGGGGTGCTGAGGCGCTTGAAGAGGTCGTTCGCCGAGCCGAAATCCGTGACAAACACTGCTGACCGTTTCCGCCCCCACGGCCCGAAGGGCATGGGAGGGGCCTCCGACTCCGCGACCACCGCGACCTTTGCCGCAGACGCGGATGCGCAGGCGTGGACTCCGCCCAGCTGGGAGGAGATCGTCAGCACCCACAGTGCACGGGTCTACCGCCTCGCCTACCGCCTCACCGGCAATCAACACGACGCCGAGGACCTCACCCAGGAGGTGTTCGTCCGCGTCTTCCGTTCGCTGTCGACGTACACCCCCGGCACCTTCGAGGGCTGGCTGCACCGCATCACGACCAACCTCTTCCTGGACATGGTCCGGCGCCGTCAGCGTATTCGCTTCGACGCGCTCGGTGACGACGCGGCCGAGCGGCTCCCCAGCCGCGAGCCCTCCCCGCAGCAGCACTTCAACGACACCCACTTCGACGCCGATGTGCAGCAGGCGCTGGACACCCTGGCGCCGGAGTTCCGCGCCGCGGTCGTGCTGTGCGACATCGAGGGCCTGTCCTACGAGGAGATCGCCGCGACGCTCGGCGTCAAGCTGGGCACGGTCCGCAGCCGGATCCACCGTGGCCGCTCCCATCTGCGCAAGTCCCTCAAGCACCGGGCCCCGGCCACCCGCGCCGAAGAGCGCGAGCAGCGGCGCTCGCTGGCCGTGGTGCCCTCGCAGGAGGTCGGAATCGCGTGAGCGGCAACGGCGGTCCGTCCCCCGCCGAGCAGCATCTCGGCGACCGCCTTGCGGCCCTGGTCGACGGCGAGTTGGGGCATGACGCGCGCGAGCGGGTGCTCGCGCACCTTGCGACCTGCGGTAAATGCAAGGCGGAGGCCGACGCCCAGCGTCGGCTGAAAAACGTCTTCGCCCAGGCGGCACCCCCCGGGCCGTCCGAGGGCCTGCTGGCACGTCTCCAGCAATTGCCCGGCGGCGACCCCGACGGGCCCGGCAGCCGGCTCGGCAACGGCGCCCTCGGACGCGGCGAATTCGCCGGCGGTGGCGGCGCCTTCCGCTATGTCCCCTCCGGCGGTCACTCCGGCCATGCCATGGCGGCGCTGCCCACCCAGCGCGGCCGCGGCTTCCGGGTGCACGAGGTCGACCGTCCCGCACAGCGGCGGCGGTTCGCCTTCGCGGCGGCCGGTGCGGTCTCCCTCGCGGCCTTCGCGCTGGGTGGCGCCCTCCCGCTGGAAGCGGCCGTCGACCTGCCCGGCGGACGCGTCGACGGCGGCGGCACGACCGTCACCCCGCTCAGCGTCAGCCCGGCCGCCGACAGCGGTTCCTTGCTCCGCGGCGCGGAGTTCGCCGCCAGGAACTCCGCCGGCCGGCAGCCGTCCGGCGGCCCGACCCTGGCCCCGGCCCCCAGCGCCATGGCCCTGTACGCCCCCGGTGCGGCGCCCCCCGCCCCCTATGCGTCGGCACCCGCATCCGCGCCGGCCGGTCGCTTCGGCCTCTCGCCGCTGATAGCCGGCAGCGGCCCGGCGTCGCCGTATCACCTCGCGCCGCTGACCACCGCCACCGGCAACTCCCCGCTGCGGAAGAACCCGCCGGCGCTCCCGCCGCTGGAGCCCAAGCGTCCGCTGATCGGCTCCGCGGCCGCGGCGGGCCCCTCCGCCAAGGGCGGAGCCCCTGCCCCACGCTGACCGTCCCCTGCGCGGCCCCACACGGAACTGGTTGAATCCCTGTGGGGCGGCGCACCCCTGACCGGGCGCGTCCGCGAGGTGGTGGTGGCCCGCGCACGACGCGGGCGAACTCTGGGGAGAGCATGGACGACGGTAAGGCCGCCGGGTCGAAGCTGAAGTGGTGGAGCCGTCCGGGAAGCAGCGCGGGCACGGAACCCTCCGCCGAGGCCGTCCCGCAGACGGCGCCGCCCGCCGGCAGCCCGTCGGACGGGACGCGGACCGAGAGCTCCGGCACGTCCGACGTGCACCAGAGCGGCGAGGACTGGGTGGTGCGTCCGCCGGAGCGTGGGGACGCACCGGGCGCGGCGCCGGGCTCGTCGGCCGGATCCGGGCCGTACGGTGCCACGGTGGCTGACGGCGCCACGGTGACCGACGCGGCCGAGGCCGTGACCGCCCGGCTGCCCCACGTGCCGGGCACGTCCGCCGGGCAGCCGGAGGAGGACTGGACCGTGCGTCCGCCGGAGCCGCGGAACGGCGCGGCGGCGCCCGGGTCGCCCGGAGCCGCCGGGACGGCCGAAGTGGCCGGTCCCGCCGACGAGTTGACGGTGGCGCCGGGCGTGACCGCCGCCGGGGCCGGATCGAACCAGGAGACCGCCGCGACCGTGGACGGCCGGGCCGGCGGTGCGCGCCCGGAGCCGGGGACCGTGACGCTCGGGCGGGTGCGCGAGGCCGCACCGGACGAGGCTGCTCCGGTTGCCCGGACCGCCCCGGCGACGGTGACACTGGGGCAGGTGCGCGAGGACGTACGGGACGGGGCCGGTCTGCCTGCCCGGACCCCGGACGGGCCGGACACCACGGCCACGGTGGCCACAACGGCGGCACCCGGTACCGCGGCCACGTCGGCCACCGTTGCCGCACCCGCACCCGCACCCGCAACCTCGGCTTCGACGGCCACCCCGCCCGCCGCCCCCGAAGCCGGTGCGGCGTCGCCCGTGGCGCCCGCACCTGCCGAGATCCCGGCCGCCGCGGCCACGACGGCCGCACCCGCCACCACGGCCACCCCCCTGGCCCCCACCCCCATACCGCCCGCCGCCCCCGCACCGACCGAGCCCCCCGCCGCCGCGCCCCAGCAGCCCCTGCACGCCGAGGACCCGTACGGCACACCTCCCTACGGCGGTCCCGGGCCCTGGGCGCCCGCGCCGCCCGTGCAGCGGCCGATGGCGACCCCCGCACAGGGCACGGTGCTTCCGCCGCAGGCCGGGCCGCTGCCCCCGTACGGTGCCCCGGCCGTCCCGCAGCCCGCGATGCCCGCCGCGGCCTACCCGGGCTCGCCGCAGTCACCCGCGCCCGCCGCACCGTCTGGCACCAGCGGCGAGGGCTCGCCGCTCGCACCGGGCGCCGAGCAGCCGCACCCGGCCGGGGCGGCAGACGCCGCACACCCCCGGCCCGCCGCCGACCCTGCCGTGCCCCACCGGCCGGGTCTCCAGAAGACCGGCGCTCCGCAGCCCGCCTCCGGGCAGACCGCCGTCCCGCAGCCCGCTCCCGGACAGACCGCCGCCCCCGGAGCCACCGGCTCACAGAGCGCATCCATGGACACCGCGGCCGGCCCGGCCGCCGGACCCGACGCGCCGCCCGAAGGCACGGACGGCGCCTTCATCCCCCACCCTGGCGACGGCGGCCCCCGCCCGGCCCCGGCGACCGCGCCCCACGCGTCCGCCCCACAGCCCGGCCCCACCGGCCCCCACCCGGCCCCGGCACCCGCACCCCACGCCCCCGGCCCACACCCCGGCCCGACCCCCACCCCCAACCACACGCCGACCCCCCACCCCACCCCCACCCCCCAAGCCGCCTGGCACCAATACGACCCCTGGCGTGCGCCGTTGCAGGGCGAACCGCCCGCGCCGATGGCCGGGCGGCGTCGGCGGCGGGGGCCGCTGGTCGTCGGCGCGGTGGCGCTCGCCCTGCTCGCGGGGGGTGTCGGCGGGGGCATCGGTGCGTATGTCGAGCGCTACGGCGGGCTCAGTGACATCAAGCTTTCGCAGTCCGGGGCCGATGAGGGGGGCCGTAAGCCCGACAGCGTGGCCGGGATCGCGCAGACCGCGCTGCCGGGGGTGGTGACCCTGCACGTGCGGGGCAGCGCCGAGCAGGGGACCGGCACCGGCTTCGTCCTCGATCACCAGGGGCACATCCTCACCAACAACCACGTGGTCGAACCGGCCGGCAGCGGTGGCGAGATCTCGGTGACCTTCAGCGGCGGCCAGACGGCCAAGGCCAAGGTCGTCGGGCGGGACGGCGGCTACGACCTCGCCGTCGTCCAGGTGGAGGGGGTGGCGGGGCTGCGGCAGCTCACGCTCGGCAACTCCGACTCGGTGCGGGTCGGCGACCCGGTGGTGGCGATCGGCGCACCGTTCGACCTCGCCAACACCGTCACGGCCGGGATCATCAGCGCCAAGCAGCGCCCGATCACCGCGGGCGGCCGGAAGGGCGACGGCAGCGATGTGTCGTATGTGGATGCCCTTCAGACCGATGCCCCCATCAACCCGGGTAACTCCGGCGGTCCGCTGGTGGACGCCAAGGCGCGGGTAATCGGCATCAACAGCGCCATCCGCGCGGCCGACAGCGGCGGCGGCCCGGACGGCGACAGCCAGGGCCAGGGCGGCAGCATAGGGCTGGGCTTCGCCATACCCATCAACCAGGCCAAGCGGGTGGCCGAGGAGCTGATCAACACCGGCCGGGCGACACACCCGGTGATCGGCGTGACGCTGGAGATGGAGTACGCGGGCGACGGGGCGCGGGTCAGTGAGGGCGGCAAGGACGGCCGGCAGCCGGTCCTCCCGGGCGGCCCTGGCGCCAAGGCCGGGATCAAGGCCGGCGATGTGATCACCAAGGTCGACGGTGCCCCCGTGCACAGCGGCGAGGAGCTGATCGTCAAGATCCGCAGCCACCGGCCCGGCGACACGCTGGTGCTGACCGTCCAGAGGGGCGGTAAGGAGCGGTCCGTCCGGCTCAGCCTGGGCTCCTCCAGTACGGGCTGATCGTTTGCACTGTGTTGGTACGGGTGACTCCCGTCCGACGTGTGGGGCCAGGTACCGTGATAGGCGGCCTGGCCCCTAGGCCACCGAAGGCCGCGGATAACCCAAGGAGCTGCAAGGTGTTCTTCGACATAGGACCCCTCGAGCTGGTGGCGCTCGTGATCCTTGCCGTCCTCATCTTCGGTCCGGACAAGCTCCCCAAGGTCATCCAGGACGTCATGTCCTTCGTCCGCAAGGTCCGGGCGTTCTCGGACAGCGCCAAGGAGGACATCCGCAGCGAGCTGGGGCCGGAGTTCAAGGACTTCGAGTTCGAGGACCTCAAGCCCAAGAACTTTGTGCGCAAGCACGTCCTGGAGAAGGACGAGTACGGCCTCAAGGACCTTCAGGAGATCCGTAACGGCTTCGACCTGAAGAAGGAGATGGCCGAGGTCACCGACGCCGTCCACGGCCACGACAGCGCTTCCTCCGCCACGCCCTCGAACGGCTCGGGTCCGAGCCTGACCAAGGAGTCCCCGGCCGCCTCCGCCGGGCGTCCCGACATGGTCAAGAGGACCGCTCAGCCGGACGAGCGTCCGCCGTTCGACGCCGACGCCACCTGACACACACCGGTATGACTGTCTGTGTGGAAGCCTATGGCTATGCTCCGGGTGTCCGGGGTTCGGTCGCCTGAGGGGGGCGGGCCGCCCACGACGCAGGGCAACAAGGAGGCTCCGCGCAGATGGAGACGACCAGTCCGTCAGCGACACATGAGGCGGCCGCCGGCGCCGGCCGGAAGGTCGACGGCTATCTGCTGGCCGCGTTCCCGTGGTACGGCCTCGACGAGGCGTTCACCGGTCCGCGCTGGCTGATGCAGGTCGGCGCGGCCGCGGACGGCACCGTCGAGCACGGCGCCACCGGGCACGGTGAGGAGCCCACCATCAAGGTGGAGCCGCCGCAGGACGAGCGCTTCGCGGTCGTGGTGACGGTCGCCAGCCGCCCCGTGCGGCGCAGCGGTGACGGCACCGGCGTCCTGGAGGCGACCTCGGTCTCGACGGCCGCCTGGCTCGCCGGGTCGGGGCTGCTCGCGCAGACCTGGCCGACCCAGATGGACCGGACGCTGCGCCAGGACTGGCTGGACCAGCAGACGATGCTCGCCTGGGAGCTGGCCGACGATCTCGGCGGCGGCAGCTGGAGCGAGCTGATGCTGCCGGTGGACGGGGTGCCCACGTCGTTCGCCTACCGCGAGTCCGAGTACGGCTGGGTGCTGGCCGGCTCGGCGAGCGAGGGCCCCGAGGCGGTGCACATCGGCGCCTACGGGCGGGGCATGAGCGCCTACGGGCTGGGCTTCTCGGTGATCAAGGACCTGTCCGCGTACGAGGGCTGACCGGGCCCGAGCGGGCGTCACAGCGAGGGGCGGACCCGTACGGGCCCGCCCCTTTCCGCGTCATCCGGGAGCCGGCGCCGGCCCCCGTCTCAGAACTTGTTGCGCGGGGTGATCCCCAGCGACATACCGGACAGGCCCCGCTGGCGGCCGCCCAGCTTGCCCGCGATGGTGCGGATCGCCGAGCCGGCGGGGGAGTCGGGGTCGGTCAGCACGACCGGCTTGCCCTCGTCGCCGCCCTCGCGCAGCCGGACGTCGATCGGGATGGCGCCGAGCACCGGCACCTGTGTGCCGGTCGTCTTCGTCAGGCCCTCGGCGACCCGCTCGCCGCCGCCGGTGCCGAAGACATCGACCATCTCGTCGCAGTGCGGGCAGGGCAGCCCGGACATGTTCTCGACCACGCCGACGATCTTCTGGTGGGTCTGCACGGCGATCGAACCGGCCCGCTCGGCGACCTCGGCGGCGGCCTGCTGCGGGGTGGTGACCACCAGGATCTCGGCGTTCGGGACGAGCTGGGCCACCGAGATGGCGATGTCGCCGGTGCCCGGGGGCAGGTCCAGCAGCAGCACGTCCAGGTCGCCCCAGTAGACGTCGGCGAGGAACTGCTGGAGCGCGCGGTGCAGCATCGGGCCGCGCCAGACGACCGGGGCGTTGCCCGGGGTGAACATGCCGATCGAGATGACCTTCACGCCGTTCGCCGACGGCGGCATGATCATGTTCTCGACCTGGGTGGGCTTGCCGTAGGCGCCCAGCATCCGGGGCACGGAGTGGCCGTAGATGTCGGCGTCCACGACACCGACCTTCAGCCCGTCGGCCGCCATCGCCGCGGCGAGGTTGACCGTCACCGACGACTTGCCGACGCCGCCCTTGCCGGAGGCGACCGCGTAGACCCGGGTCAGCGAACCGGGCTGGGCGAACGGCACCTCACGCTCGGCGGTGCCGCCGCGCAGCGAGGCCGCCAGCTCCTTGCGCTGCTCGTCGCTCATCACGTCCAGCTCGACGGCGACGGAGGTGACGCCCTCGACCCGCTCGACGGCCTCGCGCACATTGCTGGTGATCGTCTCGCGCATCGGGCAGCCGGAGACGGTCAGATAGACCACGACCGCCACCGCGCCGTCCGCCGCGATGTCCACCGATTTGACCATCCCCAGTTCGGTGATGGGGCGGTGGATCTCGGGGTCGTTCACCGTCGCGAGCGCTTCGCGGACCGCGTCCTCGCTCGGGGTGGTGCCTGGGGGAGTGTCGTTGGCCATGTCCCGATGGTACGGCGCATGAGGCGGCCTCCGGAAAGGCCGTCAGCGGTCGCGTTCGTCACTCTCCGCGTCAGCCGGCTGCAGCTCCAGGTCCCTGAGCATGTCCTGGAGCTCGGAGCGGATCCAGTCGCGGGTGGCGACCTCGCCGAGCCCGAGCCGCAGCGCCGCAATCTCCCGGGTCAGATACTCGGTGTCGGCGATGGAGCGCTCGTTCTGCTTGCGGTCCTGCTCGTGGGTGACCCGGTCGCGGTCGTCCTGGCGGTTCTGCGCCAGCAGGATCAGCGGCGCGGCGTACGACGCCTGGAGCGACAGTGCCAGCGTCAGAAAGATGAACGGATACTGGTCGAACCGCAGCCCGCCGGGCACGGTGGTGTTCCAGATGACCCACACGATGATGGTGAAGGTCATCCAGACGATGAAGCGGCCGGTCCCCAGGAAGCGGGCGATCTTCTCCGAGAGCCGCCCGAAGGCCTCCGGGTCGTATTCGGGCAGGAATGTACGGCGCGGGGCGCGCGGCTGGTCGAGACGCACCCGGGGCCGGTCCACGGTGCCCCGGCGCAGCGCGGAGGCGCCGTTCGCCCGCGACCGCTCCCGGCCGCCGTCCCGCTCCTCAGCGGCCATGCGCGGCCTCCCCGAGGCGGCCGTTGCCGGTCAGTCCGTCCGTCGCCGAGCCGTGCAGCCCGTCTTCCCGCCAGTCGTCCGGCAGCAGATGGTCCAGCACGTCATCGACGGTGACCGCGCCCAGCAGGGCCCCGCTCTCGTCCACGACCGGCGCGGCGACCATGTTGTACGCGGCCAGGTAGCTGGTCACCTCCGGCAGCGGGGTGTCCGGCGGCAGGGCCGGCAGGTCGGTGTCGGCGATCGAGCTGACCAGGGTGAACGGCGGGTCGCGCAGCAGCCGTTGGAAGTGCACCAGGCCCAGGTACTTGCCGGTGGGGGTCTCGTCCGGGGGCCGGCAGACATAGACCTGGGCGGCCAGGGCGGGGGACAGATCCGGATCGCGGACCCGGGCCAGCGCGTCCGCGACGGTGGCGTCCGGCCGCAGCACGATCGGCTCGGTGGTCATCAGCCCGCCCGCGGTCCGCTCCTCGTACGACATCAGCCGCCGGACATCCGCGGCCTCCTCCGGCCGCATCAGCGCCAGCAGCCGCTCCTTCTCCTCCTCCGGCAGCTCGGAGAGCAGATCGGCGGCGTCGTCCGGGTCCATCGCCTCCAGGACGTCCGCGGCCCGCTCGTCCTTCAGCTTGCCGAGGATCTCCACCTGGTCGTCCTCCGGCAGCTCCTCCAGGACGTCGGCGAGCCGGTCGTCGTCGAGTGCCGCGGCGACCTCGGCCCGCCGCTTGGCGGAGAGATGGTGCAGCACCCCGGCCAGGTCGGCGGGCCGCAGCTGCTCGAAGGTGGCCAGCAGGCTCTCCGCGCCCTGCCCGTGCTCCTCCAGCGAGAAGCCGGTCACCGCCGACCACTCCACGGTCAGCGCCTCTCCCTTGCGGCGCAGCGCCCCGCCCTTCCCCTTCCGTACGAAGACCTTGTCGATCTCCCAGTCGCGGCGGGCCGGCAGCTGGGTGATGCCGATGTCGAGGACGGTGACCTCCTCGCCGGTCTCCACCAGCCGCACCCGCCGGTCGAGCAGCTCGCCGAGCACCAGCGTCTCGGACGCCCGCTGTTCGAAGCGCCGCATGTTGACCACACCGGTGATGACGATCTGGCCGGAGTCCACACCGGTCACCCGCGTCATGGGCACGAAGATCCGGCGCCGGCTGATCACCTCGACGACCACGCCGAGCAGCCGCGGCGGACGGTCGCCGACCCGGAGCAGCGCGACGAGGTCCCGCAGCCGGCCGACCTGGTCGCCGTTGGGGTCGAAGACGGCGCTGCCGGCGAGGTGGGAGACGAAGACCCGGGGCGTCACGACTGCCATGCAGAGCGCCGCCCTTCTCCCGTTCGGCCCGAAATAAGGCATCAATCCGGGTTCAGGCTAACGCGCCCGGCTCCGCGCCGCCCCGGTGAAAGAGGCCGTAGGGTGACCGCCACGCACCCCGCCGAAGACCCTGCGCGCCCAGGTACGCTGCCGTACTGCTGTCGAGGTCACCCGCATCAGGAGGCAGAGCCGACGTGAGCGCAATCCCCCCGGGGTCCGGCCCCCGACCCCTGCCCGCGACCCGTCGTACGGGACGGGCTGCGCTCGTGGGGGCGGCCTGCGCGGCACTGGCCGCGGCGCTGACCGGCTGCGGCGGGGAGGAGAACCCGGACGCCGGCACCAACGGCATGGGAAAGCTGCCCGCCGCGAAGGTCGAGGCCAAGGCGCGGGCCGCGGCCCAGCGCGCCGAGACGGTGCACCTCTCCGGCAATGTCGTCAGCCAGGGCCGCACCTACCAGCTCGATATGAGCCTGGCCAAGGACGGCGCCAAGGGCGAGCTGACCACCAAGGCGGCCGCCTTCCAGCTGCTGCGGATCGGCGACGCGCTCTACCTGAAGGCGGACGCCGCCTTCTGGGCCGGTGAGAAGAGCGGCAAGTCCGGCGCCCTCGACCAGGGGGCGGCGAACAAGCTCGGCGGCAAATACGTCAAGGTGCCCGCCAAGGACCCGGTCTACCAGCGCTTCAGCGGCTTCACCGACAAGGACACCCTGCTCGCCGGTCTGCTCGGCCTGCACGGCAAGCTGACCTCCGGTGACCGCGGTGACCTCGACGGGGTCCGCACCATCCGGCTCACCGCCGGCGCGGGCTCCGGCGGCACCCTCGATGTCTCCCTGGAGGGCACGCCCTACCCGCTGCGGCTGCACCGGGCCGGCGACGCGGGTGTGGTGCGGATGGGTGACTGGGGCAAGAGCGTGGACCTCAAGGCCCCGGACAAGGACCAGGTCGTGGACTACGGCACCCGGATCTCCGGCGGGGGCGGCTAGCCAGGTCCCGCCGCGCACCGGAGCACGCCCGGCGGGCGGGCCGGACCCCTGACGGCCGCCCCGGGCTCAGCCCTTGCGCCCCCGCCGCAGCAGCTTCGGCAGCGCGGCCGGGGCGGGGCGCCGGGTGATCGCGGGGCTCGCCAGGGGCGGCACGGCATGCGACTTTGCCGGCATCTGTCCGGGGCGCTGGGTGGTCTCCCCGGTCGGCTCCAGCCGCAGCACCCGGCACTCGCGCGCCCAGCGCTCCGTGAGGGTGTCCGCGTCCGGTGCGTTCAGCCGCTTGCCCTTGAGCTCGTCGACCGCGGCACGCCAGGACTCGCTCTCCGGCGCCAGTTCGACGACCCGGGCCTGCCAGGCGACCAGCCGGCCGCCCTTGTCCTTGCTGCGGACGGTGACCGTCGCCGTCCCGCCGTCGGCCAGCCCGAGGTCGGCCAGCGGCTGCTCACCGGCGCCGTCCCCGATGAGGCAGGCGGCCCCGTCGAGCCACAGGTGCCACAGCGCACGGGACGGGCCGGCCGTCCCCCGTACCCAGATGAGGCCGGACTTCTTGGTGGCCTCTTCGATGAGCGCCCGATCGTGCAGGGCCTGCGACACGGTGTCCGTCATACGGCTCAGCCTAATCGCCCCTGCGTCGGGCGACGGGGGCCGCCCAGGCGCTGAGATGCGCGGACCCGCGGGCGGTACCGGCGGGCGGCGCCGGGCTCACAGCCAGCCGTTGCGCTTGAACCCGCGGTGGATGCCGACACAGATCGCGGCCGTCACCAGCAGCACGGCGGGGTAGCCGTACTCCCAGTGCGTCTCCGGCATGTAGTCGAAGTTCATGCCGTAGATCCCGGCGATCATCGTCGGTACGGCGAAGATCGCCGCCCATGCGGTGATCTTGCGCATGTCCTCGTTCTGTGCGACGGCGGCCTGCGCGAGGTTGGCCTGAAGGATGGAGTTGAGCAGATCGTCGAAGGACAGCACCTGCTCATTGACCCGCGCCAAGTGGTCGGCGACATCCCGGAAGTACTTCTGGATGTCGGAGTCCACCAGCCGCATCGGACGCTCGCTCAGCAACTGCATCGGCCGCAGCAGCGGCGACACCGCCCGCTTGAACTCCAGTACCTCACGCTTGAGTTGGTAGATCCGCCCGGCGTCGCCGCCCTTCGGGGAGCCCTTGCCGTTGGTGCCGGAGCTGAAGACGTCGATCTCCACCTCGTCGATGTCGTCCTGCACCGCGCCGGCCACCGCCATATATCCGTCGACGACCTGGTCGGCGATGGCGTGCAGCACCGCGGACGGCCCCTTGGCCAGCAGCTCCGGGTCGTCCTGGAGCCGGTGCCGCAGCGCGCGCAGCGAGCCCTGGCCGCCGTGCCGCACGGTCACGATGAAGTCCCGGCCGGTGAAGCACATCACCTCGCCGGTCTCCACGACCTCACTGGTCGCGGTCAGCTCGGTGTGCTCGACGTAGTGGACCGTCTTGAAGACCGTGAACAGGGTCTCGTCGTAACGCTCCAGCTTGGGCCGCTGGTGGGCGTGCACGGCGTCCTCGACGGCCAGCGGGTGCAGCCCGAACTCCTGGGCGATACCGGCGAATTCGGCCTCGGTCGGCTCATGCAGGCCGATCCAGGCGAATCCGCCCTCGGTCCGCACACCGGCCATCGCCTCGGCCGGGGTGACGTGCTCGCTCACCCGGCGGCCCTCGCGGTAGACACCGCAGTCGACGATGGCGCTGTTCGCGCAGGCCGGGGTGGACTCATAGGGGTACGGACGGTCGTCGCGACGCCGGGACGGACGGACGGCGGCGCGCAGGTCGCGGATCATCGACATGGCAGGCTCCTTCACGGGCCGGCCGTCAGCGCGGGCGCGGGGGGCAACGCTGCCCGGAACGTGGACGTACGAGGCGTCATCGGCTGTACGTCCGCAAAGCGGGCGGCGCTCCGTGCGGGGGCACTGACGGCAGTTCGCAGAAAACACGGAACAAAGAGTCGAAGGCGCTCTTCCGGCATCTACTTCCGGCGCAAAGGTGCTTCCCTGGTTTCACCGCTGAGCGGCGGGGTACGGAAGCTCTCGGATCAGGAGATTCGCTGCGCGAGGGAAATGACGGGAGAACTATCGGTACTGCACGGTCGACTCGGATCCACCGCAGCCCCACCTCCTCCGGCCGGTCCCCGTTGGGGGACGACGTCATTCCCTGACCAGACGGCAAGGCTATCAGCCGCCTGAAGCGTTGCGGTGCCGCTTTGCCCGTTCCATACGAAGAACGGGGGCCGCCGCACAGCAGAACATGGAGGGGTGACGGCCGAACGGGTGCCCGGCCGTATGCTCGCGCCATGTCTGACGTTCTTGAGCTGGTCGAGGCCCGGTTGCGGACCGCCCTGGGCGAGCCGGACGCGCGCGCCGCCGTCACTTTCCTCGGGACCGACCGTATCGAGGTCCTCCGCTTCGTGGACAGCGGGGTGGTCCGTTACGCCACGCTCGGGATGTCCGCGCAGCCCATGGCCGACCCCACGACAGTGGTGGCCGATCCCCTCCGCGGTCCGCGCGCCGAACTCGTGCTGTCCGTACGGGCCGGCCTCGCCGACACCGACAAGGCACTCCGGCCGCTCGCTGTGCTCGCCGCGTCCCCGCAGGTCGAGGGGGTGGTGGTGGCGCCCGGCGCCTCGCTGGACGTGGGTGAACCGCTGTGGCCGGGTGCGGCGTTCACCTCGGTGCTGGTCGCGGCGCCCGGGGGGCTCGTCGAGGATCTCGAACTGGACGAGCCGAGGGAGCCGGTCCGTTTTCTGCCGCTGCTGCCGATGACGCCCAACGAGGCGGCCTGGAAGCGGGTGCACGGCGCCGAGGCCCTGGAGAAGCGCTGGCTGGAGCACGGCACGGATCTGCGCGATCCGCTGCGCACGGGCGTTCCGCTGGACTGATCCGCGCGCTGCCCATAGCGGCACGCCCCGTCGGTTCTCTCAGGAGAGACCGACGGGGCGTCAGTTTGCTTGCGGGACGGGCCGGGACGGGGCGGCCCCGGGGTGCCTCACCGGGCGAAGGCGGTGACCCCGTCCTCCGTCGCGTGCTGCGGCGCCCGCTCCGCGGCCACGATGGTCAGCGCCCGGCGCCGGACGGCGACGATAGCGGCGCCGAGCACCGCTGCGACGGCCGCGACCACGAAGGGGAGATGGATATCGGTCCACTCCTCGATCTTGGGCGCGAGGAACGGCGCGGCCGCCGCCGCGAACCAGCGCACGAAGTTGTAGCCGGCGCTCGCCACCGGGCGCGGGGCGTCCGAGACGCCCAGCGCCAGTTCCGTGAAGACGGTGTTGTTCAGGCCGATGAAGGCGCCGGCCAGGACCGTGCACACGACGGCGGTGGTGTGGTCCCCGTAGCCCAGTACGAGCAGATCGGCGGCGAGTAGCAGCAGCGAGGCGCACAGCACCTTCAGCGAGCCGAAGCGGTGCTGGAGCCGGGGCGCCACGATCACCGAGAACACCGCGAGCAGCACACCCCAGGCGAAGAAGACACCGCCCGACGCGTACGGGGACATGTTCAGCACGAACGGGGTGAAGGCCAGCACCGTGAAGAACGCGTAGTTGTAGAAGAAGGCGGCGGTGGCGGTGGCGGCCAGCCCGCCGTGACCCAGCGCCTTGACCGGGGCGAGGAGCGAGGTCTTGGCGGCGGGCTTCGGCTGCTCCTTGAGGAAGACCGTGATGGCGAGGAAGCCGACGGCCATCAGGACGGCGGTCCCGAAGAACGGGTAGCGCCACTTCAGGTCACCGAGGACCGCGCCCAGCAGCGGGCCGCAGGCCATCCCGAGCCCCAGCGCGGACTCGTACAGCAGGATCGCCGCGCTGCTCCCGCCGGCCGCCGCGCCCACGATGACCGCCAGCGCCGTCGAGACGAACAGCGCGTTGCCCAGGCCCCAGCCCGCCCGGAAGCCGACCAGTTCGCCGACCGACCCCGACATACCGGAGAGCGCCGCGAAGACCACCACCAGCGCCAGCCCGGCCAGCAGCGTCCTACGGCCGCCGATGCGGCTGGAGACGAAGCCGGTGACCAGCATCGCGACCGCGGTGATCAGGAAGTAGGAGGTGAAGAGGAGGGAGACCTGGCTGTTGGTGGCGTGCAGGCCCCGGGCGATCGAGGGGAGGATCGGGTCGACGAGGCCGATGCCCATGAAGGCCACGACCGAGGCGCCCGCCGTGGCCCAGACGGCCTTCGGCTGGCGGAGCAGGGAGCCGCCGCCCTCCTCGAACGGATCGTCCGCGCCACCGTGGCCGCCGCTCTTCGTGCCGCTCATGCTGCGGTTCCCCTTCCTGTTGCCGGTTGCGTATCCCTGGTCCGTGGCGGCCGGTGCGGCCGCGAGATCGTTGACGTTTACACACAATAAGTTAGGCGATCTAAAGAATGCAAGCTGCAACTAATTCTTGGGGTGGGCGTGAATGGGTCTCGCGATGCGGTCAAATGCGCGCCGGCGTAAGTGATTCGGGGCACACCGGTCGGGTGATCGTCCTTGACGCGGCGGCGGGGCTGGAGGACCGTTGGTCCCTATGAGGGGCGAACCCAGTTGCCCGAAGTGCGGAGGCCGGGTACGGGCGCCCGGTCTCTTCTCCGACACCTGGCAGTGCGCCCTGCACGGCACCGTGCATCCGCTCCAGCCGGTCGTCCCGCCGAGCGTCGAGGCGCTCGGCGTTGTCGTGCACCGCGCCCAGGTCCCCGTATGGATGCCCTGGCCGCTGCCGGTCGGCTGGCTGTTCACCGGGGTGGCCTGCGCCGGCGACGACCGCAGCGGTGGCCGGGCGACCGCGGTGGCCTGTACGGGCCCCGGGCCGCTTGGCGGTCCCGGCGAACTGCTGCTGATCGCCGAGGAACTGGGCGTCGGACTCGGCGCGCGCTACGCCGGTATCGACGGCCCCGACCCCGGCCCGCACCTCTGCGTCGACAAGCACCCGCACGGCAAGGTGCTCGCCGCCGGCCGCCCGACCCCGCTGTGGCACCTCGACGACGCGCCCTCGGACCGTGCGGTGTTCGCGGGCGAGGCGCGCGGGCTGTGGCTCTGGGCGATCGCCTGGCCCGAGCAGTCGGGGCTGATGATGTACGACGAGCTGGTGCTGACCGATCTGCGCGAGGCCGGCGCCGAGGTGGATCTGCTGCCGTGCGGGGCGCTCTCGCCGCGGATTCTGGGCTGACGGCCGGCCGCTGGCGCCGGCCGCCGGGCGGCCCGGTGCCACCCGGCCGCCCGGTATCCTTCTGAGGTCCCCTTACGGTGTACCTGTCCCCGGTGTTTCCCGGGCCCCGTCCCCCGTCCGTCCCGCAGCAGTCCGGAGGCCGCGTCGTGCGTATCGATCTGCACACCCACTCCACGGCCTCCGACGGTACGGACACCCCCGCCGAGCTGGTGCGCAACGCCGCGGCCGGCGGGCTGGACGTCGTCGCGCTGACCGACCACGACACCGTCGGCGGCCACGCCGAGGCGCGGGCGGCGCTGCCCGCGGGGCTGACGCTGGTCACCGGCGCCGAACTCTCCTGCCGCCTCGACGGGGTCAGCCTCCATGTGCTCGCCTACCTCTTCGACCCCGCGGAGCCGGAGCTCGCCCGCGAGCGCGAGCTGGTGCGGGACGACCGGGTGCCGCGGGCCCAGGGCATGGTCGCCAAGCTGCGGGACCTCGGGGTGCCCATCACCTGGGAGCAGGTCGCCCGGATCGCCGGGGACGGCGCCGTGGGACGGCCGCATATCGCCACCGCCCTCGTCGACCTGGGCGTGGTTCCCTCCGTCTCCGACGCGTTCTGCGCCGACTGGCTCGCCAACGACGGCCGGGCGTACGTGGAGAAGCACGAGCTCGATCCGTTCGACGCGATCCGGCTGGTCAAGGCGGCCGGCGGGGTCACCGTCTTCGCGCATCCACTGGCCGTCAAGCGCGGCAGCTGCGTACCGGAGAGCGCGGTGGCCGAACTCGCCGCGGCCGGCCTCGACGGCATCGAGGTCGACCACATGGACCACGACGCCCCGACCCGCGCGCGGCTGCGCGGGATGGCCGCCGACCTCGGCCTGCTGACCACCGGCTCCAGTGACTACCACGGCAGCCGTAAGACCTGTCGCCTCGGCGAATACACCACCGACCCCGAGATCTACGGCGAGATCGTGCGCCGCGCGACCGGCGCCTTCCCCGTTCCCGGCACCGGGGGCTGAGCTCGCCGCGGCCGGCTGCCGCACCACATGCCCCGGTCCGCCGGACCGTTACCCACCGGACCGTTACCCACCGGACCGTCATCCACCGGGCCGTTCTCCGTCCGGGCGAGGCGCAGGCCCCTGTCTGCCCGCCGCCCCACCACCCCCTCCTTACGGGCCCGCGCCCACCGCGCCGGTCCGTGGTTGCTCCCGTACCACCTCTCGCAAGGCCATCACCGTGTTCGACGTCGCCGTCTTCAGTACTCTGTTCGTCACCCTGTTCGTGATCATGGATCCGCCGGGCATCACCCCGATCTTCCTGGCCCTGACCTCCGGCCGGCCGGCCAAGGTGCAGCGCCGGATGGCCTGGCAGGCCGCCGCCGTCGCCTTCTGCGTCATCGCCCTCTTCGGCCTCTTCGGCCGGCAGATCCTGGGGCGGCTGCACATCTCCACCCCCGCGCTGATGATCGCGGGCGGGCTGCTGCTCCTGCTGGTCGCGCTGGATCTGCTGACCGGGAAGTCGGAGGAGCCGACCCAGACCAAGGACGTCAATGTGGCGCTGGTGCCGCTGGGGATGCCGCTGCTGGCCGGGCCCGGCGCGATCGTGTCGGTGATCCTCGCGGTGCAGCACGCCCACGGTGTCGCCGCGCAGATCTCCGTCTGGGCGGCGATCGCGGCGATCCATGTGGTGCTGTATCTGGTGATGCGGTTCTCGCTGGTGATCATCCGCCTGATCAAGGACGGCGGAGTGGTCCTGGTCACGCGGCTGGCGGGCATGATGCTCTCCGCGCTCGCCGTGCAGCAGATCATCAACGGCGTGCTCCAGGTGATCCAGGCGGCGGCCTGACACCGGCACACCGCCGTGCAACGCACAGCGCCCCCGTACGGCCTGTGCGTACGGGGGCGCTCGTGCGGTGCGGCCGATCGCGGCCGGCTGCCGGTCCGGCGCGTTACCGGGCGGCGGAAAGGGTGTTAACGGACGGCGGTGTCGGCCGGGCGGATATAGATGCGCTGGCCGGTTGAGGCGGCCTGCTGCACGATCCGGTTGACGGAGGCGGCGTCCACGACGGTGCTGTCCACGGCGGTGCCGTCGACATCGTCCAGGCGCATGATCTCGAAGCGCATACGGCTTCTCCCTTCGTCTGATCCTCCTGCGGAGAACTCCTTGGGTCGGCGCTGCCCGGCGGCACTGCCGGGCGCTCCATACAGGGAGAACGCCCTGCCCAGTGCAATCATTCCCTACGCTAAAGAAAAATTTCGACGGCCTAAGTACGCCTGCCCGAGAACGGTTGTGCCCGCAGAGTGACCGCCCGGACAATGGGTCCGGTATGAATGACGTCCAGCCCACGGGCCCCACTGACCTCACCACGCTCGCCGCCGGGATCGAGCGCACCAACGAGCTGCTCACCCGGGTGCTCGCCGAGGTCGCCACCACCCCGTCCACCCACGCGGCGTTCGTGGACGCCGGCTATGTCTACGCCGCGGCAGGACGGCTGGTCGCCGGCACGGAGGACCGCAAGGCCTTCGACCTGGACGCGGAGGGGCTCATCGAGGCCCTCATCGACCGGGCCCGGATGATCTTCCCGGACAGCCGGCTGCTGCGCGTCTACTGGTACGACGGCGCCCGCCGTCGCATCCACACCCAGGAGCAGCAGCGGATCGCCGAGCTGCCCGACGTGAAGGTCAGGCTCGGCAACCTCAACGCCAACAACCAGCAGAAGGGCGTCGACTCCCTGATCCGCTCCGACCTGGAGTCGCTGGCCCGGCACCGGGCGATCAGCGACGCGGTGCTGATCGGCGGCGACGAGGACCTGGTCTCCGCGGTGGAGGCGGCCCAGGGCTACGGCGCACGGGTGCACCTGTGGGGCATCGAGGCCCCCGGCGGCCGCAATCAGGCCGAGCCGCTGCTGTGGGAGGTCGACAGCACCCGCACCTTCGACCTGGAGTTCTGCAAGCCGTACGTCACCCGGCGGGCCGGCGTCGAGTGCGCCGAGCAGACGGTGGGCGAGGGACCGGCGCCCAGCCGCGACGATGTGCGCTTCGTCGGCGCGCAGGTCGCCGCCCAGTGGCTGTCGGAGCGCGGCCGCGAGTGGGTGGCCGGACTGCTCCCCGGCCACCCCTATCTGCCCGGTGCCGTCGACCAGGAACTGCTGACCGCTTCGGAGGCGCTGCTGCGGCACTCCCTGCGCGGCCACGCCGATCTGCGCCGGGTGCTGCGCGACGGCTTCTGGGATCACGTGCAGGGGCAGTATTAGCGGACGTTCCGGAGGCGCGTCCTTCGGCGTCCGGCCGGGGGGAAGGCCGGGCTCAGGCCCGCGCGAGCAGCTCCGTGAGACGGTCGAAGAAGCCCGACCAGCCCGCCTCCGCCTGGCGGTACTGCTCGGAGGTGAGATTGCCGCCGAGCTGACGGAAGGCCATCTCCGTGCGGTCCCCGAGGTCGGTCAGGGTGACCCGGACGATCTCGCCCTCGATGCCGTCCGGCGCGCTCGCGTCCTTGAGGGTGAACTCCAGCCGCTCCGGGGGCGCGACCTCGCGGTAGACCCCGGAGAACGGCAGCTCACCGCCGTCCGGGGTCTGCATCACCAGACTCCAGACCCCGCCGGGCCGGGGATCCATCGTCATCCGGTCGGCCGGCACCGGCAGCTCCCCGCCGAACCAGTACCCGAAGTGCTCCGGCCTGGTCCACGCCTCGAAGACCAGCTCACGGCGGGCATCGAAGGTCCGGGTGAGCGCGATGCCGTGCGGGCCGTCCTCGGTATCGCCCGGTGTCGCCGGATTCTCGGTCATGGGGAGCCCTTCGTACGAAGCCGGTGCGGGCCGGGCGCCGGTGCCGGCCCGCCTTCCTCGATGCTCGCCGAACCACCGGTCGCTGTCCTGGCGACACCGGCCGCTCGGCCCACCCGGACCGGCGCGGACGGGCCGGTGGCGGCGCGGGCGGACCTGCCCTCGGCCCACCCGGACCGGCGGCGGCCCACCCGGACCGGCCTCAGCCCACCCCGCTCCAGAACCCCGCCAGCGCCTCGGCCGTCTTCTCCGGACGCTCGGCGTTGGGGGAGTGCTCGGCGCCCTCGATGACGGTGCGCCGGGCGGACAGCCGCTCGGCCATCGCGTCCATCCACGACACCGGCCAGGCATAGTCGACGGCGCCGGAGACGACATGGGTGGCCAGCCCCGTACGGGCCAGCTCCGCCACCCGGTCGGGCTCCTCCAGCATCTGCCGGCCGGTCGCGATCAGCTGCTCGGGCACGGTGTTCAGCCAACGACGGTGCAGGAACGCGCCGATCTCCGGCGGGGTCGCCGCGTCCGCCGCCTCCGGGGGATCCAGTTCGCGCATCGCCCGCCAGACGCTCTCCATGTCGAGCCGGCCGAGCGCGTCGATCAGCATCCGCACCCGGGCCTGCTGGGACGCCTCGATGGCCGCGGGCCCGGAGCTGAGCACGGTCAGCGAACGGAACGGGGACGCATCCAGCAGCACCGCGGCCCGGGTGATCAGGCCGCCCAGTGAGTGCCCCAGCAGATGGACCGGCCCGCTGTCCGGCTCCCGCACGGCCCGTACCTGCGCCAGCACATCGAGCGCCAACTCCCGTTGCGCGTAAGCCGGTTCGTCGCGCGGCCCGGGGGACTCGTGCTGGCCGCGGCCGTCCACCGCGACCGCCCGGAACCCGGCCGCGGCGAGCGGCGCCAGCAGGGCGAGGAAGTCTTCCTTGCTGCCGGTGAAGCCGGGCACCAACAGGGCGGTGCCGATCGGTGCGGCCTCCGGCCGGGCGTCCTGCACGGCGAAGGAGCCGCGCTCGGTGTCGAGTCGGTACGCACGGGCGCACGGGGGCAGCGTGAGGATGGGCGGCCTGCTCATGAGGCGAGATTATCCGGGCCGGGCGGCAAAACGGGGCCGGGACGCCGACGACCCGGCACCCGCGCGGGGCGGGTCCGGGTCGTCGGCGTGGAGCGGGAGGGTCAGCCCTCGGGCGTCACCTCGGCCGCGGTGGCCTTGGCGCGGGTGCGGCGGCGCACCGGCTTGGCCTCGGCGGCCTCCGCCGCGTCCGCGGCCGGCTTGGCGGCAGCGCTCTTGCGCGTCCGCTTCGGCTTGGCCGGGGCGTCCTCGGCGGCCGGGGCATCGGCCGTGGCCTTCGCGGCGGCGGTCTTCCGGGTGCGCTTGGGCTTGGCCGGCGCGGCCTCGGCGCCCTCGGTGGTGTCCACCACGGCCTCGGCGGTCTTGGCGGCGGCGGTCTTCCGCGTCCGCTTCGGCTTGGCGGGAGCCTCCTCGGCGCCCTCGGCGGTGTCCACCACGGCCTCCGCGGCCTTGGCGGCGGCGGTCTTCCGGGTGCGCTTCGGCTTGGCCGGCGCCTCCACCACGGCGTCCGCGGCCACGGTCTCCGTCACCACTGCCGGCGCCGTCTCCACGGCGGCCTTGGCGGCGCTGCGGCTACGGCGGCGCGGCTTGGCCGGCGCCTCGACGGGCTCCGTCACGGCCGCGGCGGCCGCCGAGCGCTCCGCCGCGAGCGCCCGGGCGGCGGTCTCGACGGTCTGGAAGCTCTCGGTCTCCACCGGACGGATCACCCGGCTACGGCGGCGGCGCGGCTTGGCGGCCTCGGCCGGAGCCTCGGTCACCGCGGCGGGGGCCTCGGTCACCGCGGCGGCCTTGGTCGCCACGACGGGGGCCTTGGTCGCCTTGCGGGCGGCCCTGGTCACCTCGGCGGGGGCCTCGGTCGCCACCGTGGCGGGCTCGGCCGCCGCGGCGACGGTGGCCGCGGCCTCGGCGACCGGCGCCGTCACGGCACCGGACTGACCGGTGCGGGTACGGCGACGCCGGCGCGGCTGCCGCGGTCCGGCGGCGTCCGTGCCCTCGGAGCGCTCGGTGGACTCGGCGGCAGCGGGCGACCCGGTCGTCTGCGTCGTCGCGTCGGCCGGGCCGTCCGGCGCGGAGCCGCCACGGGTGCGGCGGCGCTGCCGCGGGGTACGGGTGCGCGGGGCGCGCTCCTCCTCGGCGACGGCGCCCTTACGGGGACCACGGCCCCGGCCGCCGGTCTCGCCCAGGTCCTCGACCTCTTCCGCGGCCAGCCCGGCCCGGGTGCGCTCGTTGCGCGGCAGCACGCCCTTGGTACCCGCGGGGATGTTCAGCTGCTCGTAGAGGTGCGGCGAGGTGGAGTAGGTCTCCTCCGGCTCGTCGAACGCCAGGTCCAGCGCCTTGTTGATCAGCTTCCAGCGCGGGATGTCGTCCCAGTCGACGAGGGTGATCGCGGTGCCCTTGGCGCCCGCCCGGCCGGTACGACCGATGCGGTGCAGGTAGGTCTTCTCCTCCTCGGGCGACTGGTAGTTGATGACATGGGTCACACCCTCGACGTCGATACCGCGGGCAGCGACGTCGGTGCAGACCAGGACGTCGACCTTGCCGTTGCGGAAGGCGCGCAGCGCCTGCTCACGGGCGCCCTGGCCGAGGTCGCCGTGCACCGCGCCGGAGGCGAAGCCGCGGCGCGCGAGCTGGTCGGCGATATCGGCGGCGGTCCGCTTCGTACGGCAGAACACCATCGCCAGGCCCCGGCCCTCGGCCTGGAGGATGCGGGCGACCATCTCCGGCTTGTCCATGGAGTGCGCGCGGAAGACGTGCTGGGCGGTGTTGCGGACGGTCTGGCCCTCGTCGTCCGGCGCGGTGGCGCGGATGTGCGTGGGCTGCGACATGTAGCGGCGGGCCAGCGAGATGACCTGGCCGGGCATGGTCGCGGAGAACAGCATCGTCTGCCGCTTGGCCGGCAGCAGCTGGATGATCTTCTCGACGTCGGGCAGGAAGCCCAGGTCGAGCATCTCGTCGGCCTCGTCCAGCACCAGGCTCTTGACCTGGGAGAGGTTGAGCT
Organism: Streptomyces sp. bgisy130; assembly: GCF_057708345.1. NCBI lineage: Bacteria > Bacillati > Actinomycetota > Actinomycetes > Kitasatosporales > Streptomycetaceae > Streptomyces > Streptomyces sp. bgisy130. The sequence continues at coordinate 2,166 of NZ_JBYISA010000027.1, read as the reverse complement.
TGCGCTGGCCGGCCAGGTCGAGCAGCCGGCCGGGCGTGCCGACGACCACGTCGACGCCCTTCTTCAGCGCCTCGACCTGCGGCTCGTAGGCACGGCCGCCGTAAATGGCCAGCACCCGGACATTGCGCACCTTGCCGGCGGTGAGCAGGTCGTTGGTGACCTGCTGGCACAGCTCGCGGGTGGGCACGACCACCAGGGCCTGCGGGGCCTCGGTGAGCTGCTCGGGCTTGGCGCGGCCCGCCTCGACGTCCGCGGGGACCGTGACGCGCTCAAGGAGCGGCAGGCCGAAACCGAGGGTCTTGCCCGTGCCGGTCTTGGCCTGGCCGATGACGTCGTTGCCGGAGAGGGCGACGGGGAGCGTCAGCTCCTGGATGGGAAAGGGGGAGATGATGCCGACGGCTTCCAGCGCCTCGGCCGTCTCGGGAAAAATCCCGAGGTCTCGGAATGTAGACAGAATCTTGCCTCTTCTGTGAGACGCGGCGTGAGGCGGCGAAGGGGGTCGTACCGCACCTTCGTACGGGTTCGTACGGGCCGGCCTGAGGCGGCCGGTGGGGCGGGACCACTGCCAACGCTCAGGCACTCCTGCCGCGAGCGGTGTCCCTCCTGCTGTGCGTATGTCTGCTACGCGCCGCAAAAGAGGGCGGTCGGTTTGGAGCCGATCGGGCCACCGACCGGGCATCCGCTTCGTGGAACGACCCACCGATACTCGGCAGGTCCAAATACCACTGTACCCCGGATATGGCGCGCCCATCCGAAGGCTTGTATGAGTGAGGAATACATCACGGCCGGGTACGGCGCCCGAGCGCCGGCTACGACCGTCGTTCGTACGAGGGAACGGCAGTGGCTGACCAGGCCCTTCCCCCAGCCGCCGAGCGGGCTATTGTGCCGGTCATGGGAACGCCTGACAACGCCGCGGCTGACGCGCAAGAACACACCGGGATCGCCGCCCAGGACTGGGCGCAGGCATCCGCCGACCCGCAGTACCGGGCCGCCGTGATCGATCTGCTCGGCGCGCTCGCCTACGGCGAGCTGTCCGCCTTCGAGCGCCTGGCGGAGGACGCCAAGCTCGCGCCGACGATGGACGACAAGGCCGAACTGGCCAAGATGGCCTCGGCAGAGTTCCACCACTTCGAGCGGCTGCGGGAGCGGCTCGCGCAAATCGAGGCGGAGCCGAACGAGGCGATGGAGCCATTCGCCGCCGCCCTGGACGAGTTCCACCGCCAGACCGCCCCGTCGGACTGGCTGGAGGGCCTGGTCAAGGCCTATGTGGGCGACTCGATCGCCAGTGACTTCTACCGCGAGGTCGCGGCCCGCCTGGACTCCGACACCCGTGGCCTGGTGCTGGCCGTACTCGACGACACCGGGCATGCCACCTTCGCCGTGGAGAAGGTGCGCGCGGCCATCGAGGCCGAGCCGCGGGTCGGCGGACGGCTGGCCCTGTGGGCGCGCCGGCTGATGGGCGAGGCGCTCTCACAGGCGCAGCGGGTGGTCGCGGACCGCGACGCGCTCTCCACGATGCTGGTGGGCGGGGTCGCCGACGGCTTCGACCTGGCAGAGGTGGGCCGGATGTTCTCGCGGATCACCGAGGCACACACCAAGCGGATGGCGGCGCTGGGGCTCGCGGCCTGACGCCGTGTCCTGACGTCGTATCGGGGTGCCGGGCGGTTCAGGCCGTCCGGTGCCCCTTCAGCGCCGGGGCCGGCCGGCGAAGGCGCCGGTGCGGCGGGCGCACCAGGACCGACAGCAGCGCCGCCCCCACGGCGACCGACGCGAACATCACCTGGACGGGATACCCCGGGCCAAGGATCGCGCGGGTCAGCATGGCGCCGAGCAGCGCCGCGACCGGGCCCGTGGCGAGCGTGAGGGTGCGCGAGGGGAAGCGGTCGGGCAGCCATCGCGTGGCGGACAGGGCGATGACAAAGCCGATGAGCAGGGCACCGAGCGCTTCCCAGATCATGCTGTTCCCTCCCGCGTGACAACGCCGACCGGACGAATCGGTCGTAGGCGGTCGTACCCAGGGGGCACCGGCAGCAACCCTCCCGGCGCCGGTCCGCTGCCTGATCGGCCCAGCCGAACCGACTCGAACGGTCTGATCTGCGCAAATACGGCGCCCGGGGGCCCGGAACGGCGGGGGAGGCCGTGGTTCCGGCCTCCCCCGCCCCCTCC